>JAGMDR010000033.1 GCA_023128595.1 Planctomycetota bacterium
CCGGTCGTTCCATATATTCTAAATAGGGTGGAGGGAAAACGGGAACCCGCGCAAGGGAATTTCGGGGGAGGAGTGAATTTAGATTTCACATGGCACATTTTAGATTGATTTGCGAGGTCGTTCGGTGCGCCCGAGTGCGGTAAAGGTTAGGCCGAGGGTCAATAAGATTACTGTTGCGGGTTCTGGGATGTTGAATATTAGTTTGAATTCTTCGAGTGTTCCCGTGTTGGCGTACCACCAGTCGTAGATTTGCAGTTCCCAGGGGCCTTGGGGGTTGAGGGAGTCGAAGATATCGAGTCTGGCGGGGGCGCGTGGTTTGAATCGGCCGGTGAAGGGGGGGTCGGCGAGCTGGATTGATGTGGGGGCTTCGTCGTCGAATATGGTCTGGGTGTAATCCTGGCCTTCGAAGAACTCGCCGGCAGGGCCGTAATAGTTGAGGCGCAGTCTGGTGCCGTCCGGGCCCTTGAGGACAAGCTCCAGATCGAATGCGCTGGTGTGCTTGAGTGTGACGGCGACGTCAAGATCGACTACGGTGAAATTGTCGAGGACGTTTACGACGGCCGAGGCCATCCAGGCCTTGCCGGAGCCCGATGCGGGGATTCGCAGATCGAATGAGCCGCCGTAGATGAGGCCCAGTTCGGCCGAAGCGATTGAGCCAAACGCCAGTACAAGGGCGAGGACTACAACAATCCTTTGTACGAGGGTGCGAGCATCCATTCTAAATCACCCGGCAGCTCCTATCTGCAAACAGTCATCGTCCGGTGAATCCGGCTTGCCAGAGCGAACAACTATACCGTTATCGGATGGTACGGGCAAGGAAAAAGTTATTTAAAAAATAATCAAGTGCAAAAAAGTTGCTGAGTTTAGGCATCATCCGGCATGGATTTAGCGCTTTCTGGCACCAGCATAAGCCCGTAAAAGGGCGGCACCAAGCGGATACCGCCCTATGCTGTATGCCACCATCAGGGCGCTCGGGTCGCTTCCGGAGCGAGCTCTATCCTCCCTGATGGCTATTGTATTGTATCTGACCATGCTGTTGCCTTAAAGCGTTAAATCCAAAAGAGTTAAGGCTCATGTTCGTGCTCAAGCAACCAACTTTAATGTAGTTGATCCAAAAATAAGCAAGAGTCATCAGGAGCAACCACGAATTGACGCGAAAAGGCACATAAAACAGAAAGAAGGCGAACAAATCCGGTCCCGGCGCGGCGGGACGGGGGGTGAAATCCGAGATGAATTCAAGATCCGAACGTTCAAACGGCCAAAACCACACAGGGAACCGCCGGTTGGCACGGTTGCGTGAGGACTTGTGTCAGCCCTATTGGGGCGCGGCAGCTTTGGGTTAGTTTACTTCGAGGATTGAGTTGAACTCTCCGAAGGGGTTCATTTCGGTGTGCTCATTGTATGGGTCCTGCTGCCACTGGCCGTCGACGACGAGGCGATAGCGATATTTGCCCTGGGGCAGTTTCATCTTTGTCTGCCAGACACCACTGGGGCCGATCTTCTCCATCGGGGTGAGTGTCGGCTGCCAATTGTTGAAGTCGCCGGCAATCTGCACGTTCTCGGCGCGGGGGTAGAGCGTTACAAAGACGACTGCATCGCTTATCTGATTGACGCCGTAGTAGTCTGAGAGCTTTTGGCCGGTGTCGAGGGGAGTCGGCTCTTCGGGCGGCTGGATTTGGATTGGCTGCTCGGTTGTCTGTGGTTCGGCGGGCGCCTGGATTTGCGTTTTGTGCTCGGCGGTCTCCACTGCGGCGCCGACAAGCTGGTCGGTTTGAAGAGTCGGGGCGGGCTCCTGGATGTTCGGGGCCTCGACAATCTTCACGGGCGGCTTTGCCGTGCGGAGCAGCTCATCAGCGGTGGCGCTGATGGACTCGAGCTGATCTGCGAGGGAGTTGACGAACTCGCGGCGCTGCTCTTTAGTCTGGGCGCCCAAGACCTCTTCGGCCAATGCCTGGAAATCTTTCTGTCCCTTGCTGGCCGGGTCGTACTCGCTGATCGGCTGGCCGAAACTCGCGGCCTCTTTGATCTTGGTGCTGAAATTCACGATCGTTGCGAACATCTTGTCGGCGAATCGCTCGCGCAACTCCGCGAGAATTTCCCTGGCCATCTTTGTTCTTATATCGTACATACTGGCCAGAACCCTGACGTCCACGTGCTGGCTGCAGCGATTGCAGAGGATACTGAGTGTCTCAAGCTGCTTGCTGAGTCCGTGGAGCGCAAAGTATCCGGTCTCGACAGGTACAATAACGTGTGTGGCGGCGCGGAGGGCGTTGAAAGTCAGCAGGCCGACCGCCGGTGGACAATCTACAATGGCGTAATCGTAGTCGCCCTTGACCTGTTCGAGGGCGTCTCTCAGGCAGCACTCGCGATCTGGAATGCCGGCCATCTGCTGCTCGAAGGCGGAGAGGTCTATGCTGGCTGGCGCCAGTTCGAGCTTGTCGCTAATCTGCCAGAGTATCTCGGTCATTTTCATCGGTTCGTTTCTGCTTCTGCTTATGAGCACATCGTAGATGCTCTGCTCAATCTGCTGTTCGGGCACGGCCAGGCCGACTGCGCAATGCGACTGCGGATCCATATCAACGAGGAGGATTTTCTGGCCCGTTTCGGCAAGTGCACTTGCCAGGTTTATTGATATTGTTGTCTTGCCGCAACCACCTTTTTGGTTAACAATCGCTACGATTCTCATAGTTACTCTCCAGCCCGAACAAGACCGCCTGAAAGACTGCCTTTCGTTTCGGAAAATGCCTTTTCAGCATTGTAAAAACACCTAAGATACCCATCTATGTTATTCGGCAAAGGGGCAAAAGAAACTTTATCTTTTTATGGGACGAGCCGATAAAAAGCGATTCGCGTCGGGTAAGGGACACCAGATTCTCGGTCGGTAAGATGTTTCACAGGGGTGTGGCGTCGGATGACGGAGGGATCCGGGCATGGCCAGAGAAGTTTGAGCGTGCCATTCGGCGGAGCACGAGGGACTATATGTATTGTGTCAGGGGTCAACGGAGGCCGGATGTTGTGTGGTGGCGGCGGAGAGGACGGAGCACGGACGCGGCAATAACGAGGTTGAAGCAGACAAGGGCAATGAAATTCTTTAGGCCGAGATAGCCAATAAAGAGCGGCACGCCGACAATGAAAATCAGAACAACTACCATTCCCGATCTATCGGTGTCGGGATGAAAGCCCCTTGTGGCAAGGGGGGTCAGGAGCAGAGGCACGCCAACTGCGAGAATAAGAGGTACTACGGTCCGTTTCAACCAAGACAGTCTCATATCAGATGGTCCTCGTATCGCCGGCTCCGAGAAAACAGTCTCTCTGCTTTTCTTGGAAGACTGCGGCTCGCAGTCTGAAATCATACCAGAGAGGACCGAGAATTCCAGCGAATAATCCTGGCGATCATTTTCATCGGTAGGGTTGGGTGGCTTATTTTGGTGTTTGGCTTATCGGCTGGGTGGTGGTATATTGTGTTGGTTCGCCTTTGGCGAGGCTGGTTTGAACAGATTTATCCGCTCGCTGCGCTCGCTCGAAATGACAGGTGGTGGCGGGTCGGAATAACACGGATAAGGAACACTCGATTGAGTTTTTGGAGGAACAAAGTATGGAACGTCGCAGGTTTTTGCAGTGTACGGCAGCAGCGGGTCTTGGTGTTGGTCTGTTGGGTCAGAGCGGTTTGACGATGGAGCGAGCTGGGAAGGCGAAGTTGCGCAAGGCGCTCCAAATCGGCATGTTAGAGCGGGGCCTATCCGATGCCGACAAGTTCAAGTTAGCGAAGAAGTGCGGGTACGAGGGAATTGAGGGTAGTCCTGTGAAGGACCTCGCGGCGGCCCGGCAGCTCGGCAAGCTGGCGCGGGATGCGGGCGTGCCGATTCATTCGATTGTCTATGGCGGGTGGGGCGCGCCATTTTCCGACCCGAATCCCAAGACTATCGCCAAGGGTCTGGCGGGGATGGAGACGGCGCTTCGCAGCGCCAAAGCGCAGGGCGCCGATACGGTTCTGCTCGTGCCGGCGATCGTGACGGAGACGGTTGGGTACGGTGACGCCTACAAGCGTTCGCAGGAGCATATCCGCAAACTGCTTCCGCTGGCCGAGGAGCTCGGCGTGATCATCGCCGTCGAGAACGTATGGAACAAGTTTCTGCTGAGCCCGCTGGAGTTCGCGCGGTACGTGGACGAGTTCGAGAGTCCGTGGCTCAAGGCGTATTTCGACGTGGGCAATGTGATTATTTACGGGTACGCACAGGACTGGATCCGGACATTAGGCAAACGCATTGTGAAGATTCATCTCAAGGACTTCAAGCGCGGCGGGTATCAGTGGAAGACTCTGTTGGAAGGCGATGTGAACTGGCCGGAGGTTCGGCGTTCGCTGGGTGAGATCGGCTACAACGGATTTTTGACGACGGAGCTGGGTGGCGGCGATGAGGCGTATTTGACGGGTCTATCGAAGACAATCGATAAGATCATTGCGATGAAATAGGATTGCGACGAGCTCTTATGGGCGCGGCGCATTGCACGGTCCGGGTCTGCAATATTGGTTCCCGTTCGGTTTCGATGAGGGTGGGTCGTCGTGTCGGCGACGGCTAAACGGGGGCTGAACTGAGTTGAGTGTGTTTAGGAAGGAGTAGAATTATGGGTTCGATTTTGAGATTGGCAGTGGTTATGATGGTAGCGGTTGCGGCGGTTGGTCGGGCCGAGGAGAAGAATGTGCGCGTTGTGGTCTGGGACGAGCGTCAGCCGAAGCAGCAGCAGATGTACAAGAATTTTCTCGGCAACCACATTGCCGAGCATCTTCGCAAGCAGAAGGGCTTTACGGTGCGTTCGGTCGGGCTTGACGATCCGCAGCAGGGGCTTTCGGACGACGTGCTCGATAAGTGTGATGTCCTGATCTGGTGGGGCCATGTTCGCCAGGGCGAGGTTTCGATTGCGACGGGTCGGCGGATAGTCGAGCGGATAAAGGCGGGCAAGCTCAGCTTGCTGACGCTTCATTCGGCGCACTGGTCCACGCCCTTTATGGTGGCGATGGAGGAGCGGACAAAGCAAGATGCACTGGCGAAGCTGCCTGCGGAGCAGCGAGCGAAGGCTAAGATTGAATGGGTAGGCAAAGTGGAGCGTAAGGCGCCGAAGCGCGATGCGAAATTGACACCTTCGGTATCATACGAGAAGCAGGCGGACGGCGGGGTGCTGGTGCGTATCGTTCGGCCGAACTGCTGCTTCCCGGCGTATGCGGCGCACGGCAAGCCGAGCAAGGTCAAGACCGTAACGGCACGGCATCCTATCGCCAGGGGTGTGCCGAAGGAGTTTACGCTGCCGCAGACGGAGATGTACGATGAGCCTTTTCATGTGCCGAAGCCTGATGCGGTCGTTTTTGAGGAGCGGTGGGAGGATGGTCAGTGGTTTCGGGCCGGGATGGTCTGGAAGATAGGCAAGGGGCAGGTGTTTTACTTTCGGCCGGGGCACGAGAATTTCAATGTCTTTCATCAGCCGGTGTCCCTGAAGATCGTGGCCAACGCCGCGCGGTGGCTTGGCGGGGGAATTGCGAAGGGCAAGACTCGGCGATGAGGGGCAATAGCTATCGGACAGCTCGCCGGAGCAGGCTGAATCGACGACCGCGTGACGGCAAGGGGATGGCGGGATCAGGGGGAAATCGGGCACATCCGGGAAATGTGCAGGCGTATGAGCGTATCGCACGACCGGGAAAAATCGTTCGGGGCCCCAGAGGTCCAAATTA
>JAGMDR010000330.1 GCA_023128595.1 Planctomycetota bacterium
GCATAAAGGCCCTCTACCGGAGCCGGGCCGTCGAAGATATGAAAAAACGGGGCGTCGAGATCATCAGCTACTGGCAAATTGATAACCCGCTGATAAATGTCTTTGACCCCCTTTTTATCGGCCTGCACGCCCTCGACGAAGCCGACATGTCCTCAAAGACGGTCATTAAAACCGGCCCCTACGAAAAGGTCGGCAACTTCTCTATCGCCGACGGCAGGCTCACCGTAATCGAATACTCCGACCTGCCCGACGAGCTGGCCGAGAGACGAAACCCCGATGGCTCGCTGGCCTTCCGGCTCGGCAGCATCGCCATCCACATTATCAGCACCGCCTTCCTCGAAAAACTAAACGCCAAAGGCTTCTCCCTGCCTATCCATAGGGCCGTCAAGAGAATCCCGCACATCGACCGGGACGGAAACGCCGTTGAGCCCGACCAGCCGAATGGCGTAAAGCTCGAAACCTTTGTCTTCGATGCCTTGCCGCTGGCCTCGAACTCGATAATTCTCGAGACAATCCGCAGCCAAGAATTCGCACCCACCAAAAACGCCACCGGCACAGACAGCGTCGTGACCACGAAGCAGATGATGATCGACCGCGCCGCAGACTGGCTTGAATCCGCAGGCGCCACCGTCCCCAGAAAGGCAGACGGCTCACCCGATTGCACCCTCGAAATCGCCCCCGGCTTTGCATTGTACAAAGAAGACGTAGAAGAAAAGCTCGACCAAATCCCCAAAATCTACCCCGGCGACGAAATCTACCTCGCCTGACCCAGCGGCCACTCTTTGAATCGCCCCCCTCCACAGTTCTGCACTTACTTCGTATAGAACCTGTGCACTGTCTCCGTCTGATATTTCTCATCTGGCCTTAGAACAACGGAAGGGAAGTCCGGCTTGTTCGGCGAATCCGGAAAATGCTGGGTCTCGAGGCAGAAAGCGTAGTGCTTCTTATACGCCTTACCGTCTTTACCCACTAAGGAACCATCCAGGAAGTTGCCTGTATAAAGCTGCACGCCCGGCTCGGTTGTGTGGATTTCCATAACGCGTCCCCTTGTCGGCTCATAGGCCCTCGCGCAAAGGGCGAGCTTGCCGGTGCCGCTGTTGAGCACGTAGTTGTGGTCGTAACCGCCAATGTCGATCTCTTTGATCCGCGAGCCAATGGTCATCGCCTTGGTAAAGTCCATCGGCGAATCCTTCACACTCTTTAGCTCGCCAGTGGGTATCAAGCCCTCATCGACCGGCGTATAACGATCGGCGTCAATCATCAGCTCGTGGCCGAGAATATCGCCGTTGCCCTGACCGGCCAGGTTCCAGTAGCTGTGGTTCGTCAGGTTTACAACGGTCGGCTTGTCCGTCGTCGCCTCATAGCTGAATTTCAACAGATCGTCTTTCGTCAGCGTGTACGTCACTGTGCAGTCCAGGTTCCCCGGGTATCCTTCCTCGCCGTCCTTGCTAAGGTAGCTGAGCTTCAGCACCGCCTCGTCGTCATCGGACTTTGCCTCCTCGATCTTCCATACCATCTTATCGAACCCCTTTTTCCCTCCGTGCAGATGGTTCGGGCCGTTGTTCGCGGCCAACTTATACTCGACGCCGTCCAGGACAAACTTCGCACCGCCGATCCGGTTCGCGTATCGCCCGGTCGTCGCCCCGAAAAATGCACCCTGCTTGACGTAGTCGTCCAGATTATCATAGCCTAATACAACATCGCCTAACTTGCCGTCCCGGTCCGGCACCTCCATCGAAACCAATACCCCCCCGTAGTTCGTAACCTTCGCCCGAAGGCCGTTTGGATTCGTCATCGTCACCAGATCAACCGCCTGACCGTCAGGCGTCTGCCCGAAAGCTTCCACCTTAATACTCATTGTCCTGGCCTCCTTACCTTGAGGTTCTTTTACGTCCGCCCCTCTTTTTTCGCAGCCGACTAAACAAACCGCCACCGCCACCAAAATCAAACTCAGCCAAATTCGTGCCCTCATTTTTTGCTCCTCGTTCAAAAACATCTGTATTCTTGCCACTCGTAACTTCCCACGCATTATATCCGCGTTCAGACTGCTTGTCAAAATGTTTGTTTCCGGCACCGGTGTCTCCCACGGTTCTTG
>JAGMDR010000331.1 GCA_023128595.1 Planctomycetota bacterium
GTCGCTCACACCGCCGACTTTGAGGAAGCCATCCTCGCCCAACAGTTCGTACGCGTCATATGCCCGAATTGCAAGGAGCCCCACGAGCCGGACCCCGAAGTGGCAACCGCTGTAAAATCCCTCGCCCAACTGGGTAAATTGCCTGTGGTTTTTAAGGGCCGTGGCTGCGCAAAATGCCGCTTCACCGGCTACCAGGGGCGAACTGCCATAACCGAACTGCTGCTGCTGTCGGAGAATATCCGCGAACTGACGATATCCAGGAGGAACCTGCATCTGAACGATGCCCGGCAGACCGGCAAATGGACCGACGGTTATGCACGACGAAATACCGACGGCTTCTCGAATCCTGCTAATAAGCAAAACCATATCGCCCGTTGTCTAATTGCCATGTACGACGTTATGAACAAGCCGATGTACAAAGAGCGGGCGGAGAAATGGTGGCGGTTGATGAAGTCGCGCATGAGGGCGCGGGAGCAAGGGAAGTACTACGTTTGGAACTACTGGGATCCCGGCGGGCCGTGGGACTACAAGGCTGACGGTTCGCCCAGACATTGGATCGGCGTCCATCCGAATGGCGGTTACTATGAAATCGATGTCGAAGGTATCGTGACGGCATTCGAGCATGGAGTGGTCTTTACAAAACAGGACATCCATCGTTTAATTGCAACAAACCGCGATTTTATGTGGAACGGGCAGATCACCGAAGCGAAGTTCCAGCGCATTGACGGCGGCAGGCCCGACCCGCGATGGAAGGATTCGCCGGGGAGGCTGTGGACTGCATTGGTTCCTTATGTTCAGACGCTGCGGAAGGTTTTCCTGGCAAATCATGACCTGGCTGGTTGGGGTGGCCTGGCGGCTACTCCGTGGTTTGTCTCACTCGAGACCAATGGGTCCTCAACAGCAGAACGAACAAGGGGGACACTATGAATTATCGCTCGCCTGTTCACGACATGCCCAACGACAACATCATCTCCGAGCGTCATGGCCATAAGAGCGCCCGCCCTGCGATGGGATAGGGCCAAAGCTACTGAGGTTAAATCATGCGGAGAGCTCGCCGGCCTTTGAGCGAAGCTTGCTTTTCGGTCGGAATACTATTAAGATATAGCGTAAATAGAAGGAACATGATTCAGGCGCCTGCAGCTTTTTCAAGAAGGTGTGAATCTTAAACTAATTTTATGGTTCTTCAGGAAAGATTGTGAAAATCTCATTAAGAGCAAAACTGATTATAAGTTTTCTGTCCGTGATTATTATATGCGGGTTGGTAGCTACCATTGTGGCTATTCGGTTAATCCGCACAGGTATAATCAGTCAGGCTCAGGAGAAAGTCGGGATTGACCTGAATTCTGCCCGATACATATATCAGGATGAAATTCACAAGGTTGAAACCGTATTGCGTCTTTCCGCCGTGAGATTCTTCATAAAGGACGCTCTTTTGAACAAGGATATAGAAAGGCTGAAAAGAGAACTGGAGGAGATAAGAAAGAGGGAATCCTTGGATATATTGACCCTTACGGACGAAAATGGGCGCGTCATCGTGAGGGCACGGAATCCATCCGTCAGTGGCGACAATCAAGGGCAAGATGATCTCATAAGCCGGGCGTTGTCAAGCAGGGAAGTGATTGCTACGACAGTGATAGTCTCGAGGGAGGAACTCTTAAAAGAAGGGCCGGCCCTTGCTGAGCAGGCGCATATAGAATTTATTACGACTCCAAAAGCAAAACTGAGCCTGGAAACTGAGCAGACTTCAGGAATGATGATAAAAGCCGCCGCGCCCGTTTTCAGGTATGACGGTAGCCTGGTCGGTGTGCTATATGGCGGCAATTTACTCAATCGTAACTACAAAATCGTTGACGAGGTCAAAGGGACGGTATATCAGGGAGTCAAGTATAAGGGGAAGGACATCGGCACAGCCACTATCTTTCAAGGGGACCTGCGCATCTCAACCAATGTTGAGGCAGAGGACGGAAGCCGAGCAATTGGGACCCGTGTATCCGAAGAGGTGTACGAGCAGGTGCTGGTAAAAGGGCTGCCGTGGATAGACAGGGCCTTTGTCGTGAATAACTGGTATATAGCTGCGTACGAACCTATAAAGGATACCCAGGGGAAAGTAATCGGCATTCTCTATGTGGGGATTCTGGAAGAGAAATTTATGGACATGCGAAAGAGGGCCATTGCGATCTTTTTGGCGATCACGCTTGCCGGAATGATCATCGCCATGGTGGTTTCCAGTTTTCTGGCCAATGGGGTATTGCAGCCGATTAAGCGTTTGGTATCTGCATCCCAGCAGTGGGCAAAGGGCAACCTTGGATACAGGGTCGAGACTACTCGAAGAGATGAGATAGCAGAACTTGCGGAAACATTTAACCGTATGGCCTCTTCATTAAAAGAGAGAGACGAACAGTTGCAGGAGTACACTCAACAGCAGATAATGAAATCTGAACGACTCGCTACTTTAGGACAGTTGGCTGCCGGAGTGGCCCATGAAATAAACAATCCACTTGGCGCTGTCTTAATGTATGCTCATCTATCGTTAGAGGAAATGGAAGCAGAAGATCCCCGTCGTGAGAATCTGAAGAAAGTAGCGGGCGAGGCCACACGATGCAAAGACATTGTGAAAGGCCTTCTCGATTTTGCTCGTCAAACCGAGCCCAAGGTCGAGCAGTTGGATGCGAATGAGGTTTTAGAGCGGACATTATCTCTTCTTGAGAATCAGGCATTATTCCAAAATATTAAGATAACGAGACTGTTTTCGGCCTCTCTGCCAAAGGTAATGATGGATGGCAGTCAGATACAACAGGTTTTTACTAATATCATTTTGAACGCGGCCGAGGCCGTTGGCGGGGAAGGCGAGCTGACTGTTGCAACGAGAACGGCGCCCGACGGCCTGGCCATCGAAATTGAATTCACCGACACAGGCTGTGGAATACACCGGGAGAACATAGAGAAGGTATTTGATCCATTCTTCACTACAAAGGAAGTGGGGCGCGGAACGGGGCTTGGCTTAGCGGTCAGCTATGGCATCGTTGCGAGACATAAAGGGACGATAAACGTGAAAAGCGAACCGGGGAAAGGGTCCACTTTCGTTGTTAAGCTGCCCCTGAGAAAGGAAGGCTAAATGCCGAGTCAGGCTAACATCCTGGTCATTGATGATGAGGAATCCATGCGGGATTCATGCCGGCAAACGCTTTCTCGGGATGGAAACAGGGTAGAGATGGCTGAGGACGGCTCGAAGGGGCTAACCATGCTAAAGGAACAATCCTTCGATGTCGTCATCCTTGATTTGAAGATGCCCGGATTGAGTGGCATGGAGGTGTTGAAGAGGATAAAAGAGGGCAATCCTGCGGCTGTGGTCATTGTCATAACCGGCTATGCAACCGTCGAGTCGGCCGTTGAAGCCATGAAGAATGGAGCCTATGATTTTATTTCTAAACCTTTCACGCCGGACACACTCAGGATGATAGTCACACGGGCATTAGAAAAGAGAGGACTTGCCCTTGAGAACGTGCTTTTGCGAGATCAGTTGAAGACAAGCTTCGGACCAGAGGTAGTCGTCGGTCAGAGCGAGTCGATGAAGAGGGTTGAGGAGCTGATTCGGAAGGTAGGTCCCACCGATTCTACTGTTCTTATTTCCGGGGAGAGCGGTACCGGCAA
>JAGMDR010000332.1 GCA_023128595.1 Planctomycetota bacterium
AGGTCTGTCATGCTTCGCGTAGACCTCCGGCTTGGCCTGCTTGAGAAACCCGGTGAACGATTGGTTCATCTGGGCCTGGATATCCAACGGACGGATCGTTTCGCCGGCGCGCGGGTTGGGCCGCACGGCGAATAGATTCCGAACCGCGACCAACCGGCCTGACTCCACCAGATCTTCCCATCCCATACGCTGGTCGCGCGACAGATTCCAAGCGTGGTCCGCGGCTTGATATAGCGTGTACATGTTGGTGGTGCCCCGAATCTCACTCGGCATCTTCTTGCTGTCTCCAAACGAATACATGCCTTTGCCGTAACCGTCGATGTACGGTTCTAGACCTTCGGGGATTAGCCGCACACCGGTGGGATTCATCCAGGTGGTGAATCCCTTCCCAGCGAACCATTTGGGAATATCGTCGGGCGAACTCCAATGCAAAATGACGACGTCCTTGGGCATCTTATCGACGATCTTGTACACATCGAATCGTTTGCCGTTGTGATACGGTGTGATCATGTCATGGTACATCATCATGGTAATCCCCTTGGCCCTCAGCCATTGGTTCAATTTCAAATGGTGCTCGAGGAAGGCCGCCGCTCTAGTCTTCCCGTGCAGCAATGTGGCGAGGGGTTCGTCCTGTGCGCGTTGGTGCCACCACTCGTCGCTCTTAGGCGAAGCATACTTCGGCTGTAGGGCCTCAATCACGTCGAGCATGCAATCGTAAACGATCTTGTCATGATCCGGGTGCGTCACGTCTGCCTGAGCGTGGCTCCAACCGCTCTCGACAAGTTCCGGATGATAGCCGTAGGTCAGCCACCAGTTGGCGTGACCGCCGATCTGCCAGGCCGGGCAAAGGTTGATGAAGTGGTCACGGCAGAACTGGCCGAATCGCTTGAGGTCCTCCAACGTGTAAGACCGCTGGCTGCCGTTGCATTCCGGGCGCCGCTTGTAGATAGTATTCGCCGACAGGTCAATGAAGAACACATTCAGCTTATTACCCGCGACGAATCGCTCGGTCCATTCGATTAGAAAATCAATACCCCGATCTTCCTTTAGCTTGCGGTACTTAAAGTGATGTGGGTGTTCCAGCCGGCAGAGGCGGTTGTGCAGGTCGGGCCAGTCGAGAATCTCGACGCAGGGCACCGGCATCAAATCCTTGATCCGCATCGAGTTCTTCATGAGTTGGAAGAAGGCCACTCCACCATAGTAGAGTCCCGGTTCGTCGGCACCGGTGATGACCACCCGCCGCGGCTCGACCACAAGGCAGTAGCCTTCGGACTTGAGGTGCGTTTTCGAACCGTCAGAAACAACCGAGTCCGCCATGCGCAGGACAATCCCCTCGTCAGGCAACTCTCCGCAAAAAACTTCAGCCGCGAGCCTCTTGCCCGTGTGTTGGTAGTACTTCTTCCGGAAGATCTCGGCCGTTTTCTGTGTCCGAACCGAGGCATTCGGAGGCAGGTAGATGTGAGTCTTTCCCCGCGCCGAAAACTCTCCCTCTTTCCAGGTGATTTGCTTTGGCTCCGGACACAAGACCAGATCACCGAACGTCACGGGCTTGAGCACGGGCCTGTTCACTCCCTCCTCAATCAAGGTGATCTTCTTCAAGCGATAGACTACATTCTTGTCATGCCCGTGCTGATTCGAATCGACAGCCAACCAGATCCAGTTCAGGCGGTTCCAATCCGGTGGGAACTTGGCGCGGCGAAAGCCACCTGATATCTCGTACTCATTCGTTCCTTGCTCAAGCACCAAACGCGAGGTCAGCATCGTATTGTCCGAGAAACTGGAGGACACGGAAATGTGACTGTAGTCGTCCTTGTCGTAGTCAATGACGAGCCTGATTCCGTTGTACCGTATCCCTCTGGGTGGCTTGGGGAGACTCGCAAACCTGATCAGCGAGATCGCCGTCCCCTGCTCTTTCTCATACGAGATATCGACGAGCTTCTCCCCGTTCTTCGTAACCTGCCTGGTAACGGGGACGAGGTTGCTTCCCTCTTTCCAGGAGGCCGTGTAGTTGCGAAACACTTCGGGGCCGTGCCTGGCTGTGTCAAACAAGACCAGTGCACCCTCGTGTCGGGTGGGAGTGATTGGCGCCGGCGCAGCAGCAAAGGAGTCCAGCGCCAGGAGGGCTACTACAGTGATTAGGCTAAGTGACTTTGGCATGGCCAGCAACCCACCTCTTTCCTTTGTGACAACCTCGGCGTTGCCATGTTTCATTTCTGGACGATGACTTCACACCACACGCTTCGCGCGTCAGCGGGATTCAGCAGTAGCATGCCGGAATCACTGGTGGCCTCAACGCTGTCTCGACGCTTGCCGGTCGCGTCCAGCGCATATACTGTGGCCGGCCCGGGGACCTTCAGCCGGAGTTTCGCCTGAAGCGGCTCGGCGATTACCGGTAGCCGGCCTTCGGCAGGCAACATCCACGACATGTGCGACCAGGACCGCTGCCTGGGCGTTGGGGGCCAGAAGCCCTGTGCGGTGTTCTCGGCCCTCGCAACGGAGGTCAACAACACGCGGCGCGACCGGCCGATCGGGGCTCCGTCCAGCGAGGTGGCCGTCACCGCGGCGAATTCAGTTTGGCAATCGATACTCAATCCGTCCAGGTCGATTCGACCGGCTTTGGCAAGATAACCGACGGCCGATTTCGTGCGGGGCGTGTTGATCGTCCATAGGCCGTCGCCATAGTCCAAAGACAGTTCGCCCGTGTCGCTGTCAAGACGTTTTGAATCGGCACTTATGCGATCATAACCCGGCAGGCGCAGCTTTCGGGCAGCCTCGACGAAATGTGGGAAGAGCCACTCTTCCCAAGGACGTGCGGTGAGACGGATGACTCTTGTCCCACCTTCAACGGTGGCGTCCGCGGACAGACCGCAGGCCAGTACGACGTCCGCGTCACCGCGATAGGAATCCCCGATGAAGACGTTACGCACCCTCGAGGTAAAGGTCAGGAATCGGTAGTTCGTGTACTTCGCGTTTCGGGTGTGTGGCCGTAGCGTGAACGTGTCCTTCGGGGTGTGGACGACGTGGACTTCGTTTCGCGCTACCGCAACGTCGCGACGGTGGAACATCATTGCAGCCGCCGGGAATTCGCCCCAGCGGGCCGGGTCGGACTGGCTGCGAAACATGGATAGACGCTTTTCCTCGATATCGTACGAGAACAACAGGAATATGTCCCAATCCTGCAGGCAGGAATAAGCGGCGGCCATCAGCAGCCCCTCGCAGCGGTACTCGTTGGGCCACGGGAAGTTGAACTCTGCAACCGCTTGCGGCTTTGTTGCAACGCTGGTGCGTGCAATCACAGACAGCGGATTCCGCTTGGTGGGAATATCGACGTGAACCAGCGGATCGTTGGCAAACTTGAAGAACGGTTTTGCACTGCGATGTGGATGGCGCCAATACTGGTTTCGCGACATGAAGTCATTCATGGAGTCGACCTCTGCGTCGACCACGACGAACTGCTGGTTCGTGCCTGCGACCGGCACTCGGACGCCCAGTTGCTTTAGATGCGTCCGCATCGTCTTGTAGTAGTGCCGCTGAATCTCGCCGAAGAATCGCAGCATGTCGCTCACACGCGGCGGGTTGAGCAACGGGTCTTTGTTCGGCTTGCCATCGGCGGTTGGCCGAAACCGGCCGAGCATACCGAAAGACAGTGCCACGTTCCCCTGCGCGGGCTTCTCATCCGGAAGCAGCGCACTGCTCCCTTCGTCATTCGTCCATGCTATTACCAGTTCTTCTCGGCTGCCGTATCGTGATGCCAACCAGCGGTTCCAGCGCCGCTGTAGCTCGTCGCGATAGTACGGCAGCGATAGACCCGACATGTTGAAGAAATAGAAGATCGAGTTCTCGTTCGTCGTTTCAATCACGGCGATAGCCGGTTCGTCCACGTACCGCAGGCCCGTGTATGGGTTGCGATGCGTAAGCAGCTTCGTAGCGTAATCCTTCTGAAGTTCGATCATCCGCTCGTCGAAGATGGAAGCTCCTTTCATCGACCCTTGCCAATTGTGCGTGAACTCGTCGCCGTGTTTGACGCCGTCGGCTGTGCGGAACCACCGGTAGTCAAGCAGGTCAAGGTAGACGTAGATGCCCCGCTTCTTCAATTCCGAGACGAAATAGTCGATTCGGTCCAGGGCATCCGCGTCGAACTCTTGGCTGGTGCCACTGCTGTAGTTGATCAGCGGACCCCAGCGACCGTCAAGGGAGTGCAGGCGTAGCATATTGACGCCATACTTGGCTAGCCGTGCAGCGATGACGCGAGCCTGTTCCTTCTCCGGTGCACAATCACGGCCGCCCACGTTCGTACCGAAGAATCGCGCCCGCGTGCCGTCCTCGAAATAGAAATGGCCGTCTGGCCGAACTGTGACGAAGCCATGTCTTCCCGCCGGGGTATGGAGCAAGCCGGTCAGATCGATGCTATCCAAATTGGTATCATTCAGAGGGAACTCGAAGGAAAACCAACTCTCCGTGTCATGGAAGACGTATTCGGCCTTGGGGAGCACGTTACTCTTGCCTGAAAGCTTCACATCGTCGAACCAAGCGGTCCCTTTGCTGCGGGACAGGTTCAGCGAGACAACCAGCGTGTCCGCTTCGGCGGGCGCCACTGCCGAGACGGTCAGCTTTCGCCAGTCACTTGTGTCCGAGACACGCTCGGTCGCGGTTTCACTCAACCATTTCGTCCCCCGTTGCCAGGCGAGATGCGCATATGCCTGTCCGCTGACGTCTTCAGTCTTGCCCCAGACCTCGAGTCGGTACTCCGTCCCCGGTTCGACCAGCCGTCGCTCCGATACCCAGCGTCCCGTGCAACGTTTCCAGTCACTCTGGTCCCCAGCGCGGAGCGAATCGCTGATCTTGAGACTTCGCTTACCGGTCCGGGACACAGAGTCATCCCAGTCAAGCCTCGCTGGTGAATCAAAAGCATAAGGGCGCCAACCGTTGGGGTGCGTATCACGGTCACGGTCCTCTTCGAACGATGGATTCTGGATCAAGCTATCCTGGTACTGAAGATCGCCTGCCAGCAGGCAGAATACGAAAACAACGTACGTCGTTATAAGTCGATGTGCGTACATGTCCTACATCCAACACTGAAGCTTACTAAGAGGCTCTAACAAAACCTGACTTCAAAATTGGGTATCCCCAAGGGAGACTATTTGAATAGATTCCTCGGCTTCGCTCGGAATGACAAATTGGGTTTTGTTAGAGTGCCTAAGCACGTGGGTCTGCATGGCCCATTTCCTTTCTGCCGAGAGTTTATTCTAAATCACGCCCCCGAGACGAGCCACGCTCGGTCCTTTTGGTCTTGCCATCATTCTGCCTTGGCTGCTGTCTAAAGTCTGCAGAGAAGCCTTCATAGTTCACCCGGAATAGCGCTGCCCCGTTTGTACAACACGGGACGGTCAAGGGGTGGGGTCCGGATCAGTTCGCCGGTTGCTGTTCGCTCAACCACCATGTGCCATCGGCGCGGGTCAACACCGTCGCCGGCAAAGAATGTGTTGGAGATGCCCTGTGGCATCCGCGGACTGTCCACAAGGTTAGCCAGCAGGAAGTTCGGCGTCCGCTCGATTGCGAACAATGCGTGGTCTTCGTGAGCGGCCGCATTACCTCCGTAGCCGAGGACCCGAATGTGATCGCAATCCCTGATGCAAATGATCGGCTGATTGTATTCGCCTTTCACTCCATAGATAGATACATTGCGGGCATTTCTCAGTTCCATATTAGCGTCACTCCGAGCGTGCTCGGGATTGCACTGGTACATGTGCAGCGGCTCGGTCGTGCCATTAATCAACAGATGTCGATAATCGGATCCATGCCCGCGTGAGCTTTCCTGGTGGAAATTGTACCACAGCCCACCGCCGTGACCGTCGATGACCACCAGCGGTTGGTTGTACAATCCTGCCGCTTCACTCGGCTTCATTGAGCGAGCAGGCCCCTGCGCGCGTGCACGATAGGGGAACACAATATTCGTATCGCGGAATATTGACCGCCGACCCGCCTGCCAATGCAAACAGTACGCCCCAGACGAATCGCTGAGCGTACGAATACCCAAGAAAGCAAGTACCGTGTTAGCTTTCGCATCATTGGCGGTACGGACGACCGGCTGGGGATTCTTTGGCTCATCAAAATCTCCTCCGGGTTGGTCCAATGGCACGAGCCAAGAGTAACAACGGTGCAGGCCGATCAGCTTTGTGTCAGGCCGCAATCGAATTGTTCTACTTACGGCGTAACGTCCCTTGGGCAGAAAGACAATCGCGTTATTGTCGATCGCTCGCTGGATCGACTCGGCATCATCGGTTGTTCCGTCACCGACAGCTCCGTATGGCTCGTCTTTCACGTTGACGGCCCCACGCGATTCCCAATTGGGAAACTGACCGTTCCATACATGACGGGATTGCAGGTCTGCGGGCGGTATTTGGCTCGATGCCACGTCGGCCAGGAAGGGCACATTCAGCCGCTTGCCGTTAACGAAGATGGAGGCAGGATAGTCGAAAATGCGATTCCCATACTTGCGGGCACGGAAGCGTTCCGCAACGCCTCCAGCGTACTGCCTTATGTGCACCCAGCCCTGCTCTGTGCAGCGAAGGGGCGGCTTATCGTGCTGTTTGACGAGGGTCTGAGCCCCATGAGTATAAACGTTGTCTATGTAAAGACTCGATGCGGCCTCGATTGCAGTGTTGTTACCCGGTTTATGAAAGTTGATCTGGCTGTCAACCAAACACATCTGTCCGTGGTGGGCACCCCATTGTTTCTGGGTGATAATCACCGGGCCGGACGTTCCGGTTTCTATGCGCAGGCCCACAGCGCATAGCGCCTGACGACTGCTACAGATCAAGGCGGCTTGCGTCTGATTGATGAGCGTGAATCCGGTGATCGTCGGCGCGGGTTGTGTTTCACGGAGGTCAGCTCCGATGCGCCCGCCGATGACTGTTACATTAATATGGCTTCCACCGGAGCCGCAGCCACCTTCCAACCCGCAGTATCCGTGCGTCGCATCAATTGTGCAATCCTGGACGCCCGAGCCTTGTGCGCCGCGATGGCGAATCGCCACCGCGCCAGGGTTATCTTTGCCGATGATAATGTCGATACCTACAAGCATCTGATTCATTGAGATATTGGGCTGTGGCTGATCAACCGGAGTTTCAGTGCCTATCCCCGGCGACCAGAAATGCACAACGTATTTCGGCCGGCCGGGATCGTTGTAGCCGGCCGAGTGTGGCGCCAGGACAATCCTCGGTGGCTGCCGACCGCGCCTGGAGCCGATGAGAACGCAGGGATAGTCACGGGTGCCCTTTCGCTTGCCATCTCGGCGCATGGGGCGGTACTGCTCACAACTAAGCGTATCTGAGACCTTGTACTCTCCCGGAGGGAAGAAGCAGACCATTTGATGGTCGCGGGCGTAGTTGATTGCCTGTCGCAAAGCTTGGGTGCAATCCTTCTTACCGCTCGAATCTGCCAGAAACGGTTCTGCCGTTACGTCAACGTAACCCATCTCGGCCAGCCTTCGATTGCCGAGTTCGCTGGGGCCCTCCGGCATAACTCCGCTTCCAGTCGGCACCCGCCAAAGCAGTATCAGCAACAAAAGGAAGCTAACACGTTTTGAATTCATTTGATTATTCCCAGACATTACTGGACGACCTGACTTTCTACAGACAGTTAACATATGACTTATGGCTTTTTGGTATTCCGCCGCAATTATAGGGGTTTCAGCCCATAGATGAAGTCATTTGACAAAGTCGGGCGGGCATAGCCCGAAGCGGCGACACTACGAGTTCTAACCCGTAGTTGTTTACTTTTGACCTACTTTTTCCGGTTCCACTCCATCAAATCCTTCTTCTGTTCATCTCGAACAGAGCGCTCGTCTAGCCCCAAAACAAGCGAGGTTTT
>JAGMDR010000333.1 GCA_023128595.1 Planctomycetota bacterium
TCATCGCCGGTGTTCTTGAGCTCGACGTATTCGAACTCATCGTTGTCGATATTCAGCTCATCTTTGGAGGTATCCGCATCAGCGGGATTGTACATCACCTCGGTTATACGCAGGTCATCTAAAATGTTGGCCGAAATCGCCTCTCCGGCCACAAACTGATTCGGCTCGGACCAATGGCTCCACCGACCGCTCGTATCCTGCATCTTACAGCGGACCCGATACGTGTGCCCGACTTTGACTGCACTGGCCGGAATCTGTATGTCGTACTGGAATGGGGTCAGCTCTTCACTCTGCCAGATGGTCTCGATCTCGTACTTTCTCGGGTCATCGGGGCGGTATCTCGGATTGCTTTTGTCGGTTACCTCGGCAATCCGCCATTTCATCGCCCCGAAAGTGCCGCTGCCCTGCGGGTCCCCGAATGCGCTCGTTCTAAAAAGCAAAGCGTTAATCGGATAGCCCGCCGGCCCAGAATACGAGACCGTGGGCGTGTACGGGATGGCAGCATCGTAAGCCATCGGGTCCAACCCCGGTTCGGCACCGGTCCGAGGATCGCCGACGGTCGATCTCTGGACCACATAGCCCTTCATAATCTGCACCATCCCCGGGAAATCCTTGGTAGCGGCCTTCTGATAGAATCGGCCCTGACCGGCCTTAGAGGAATTGACATACGAGGAGACCATAATGGGGTTGTAGTCCCACATAGCGCGGTCGGCATCGACTATGGAAGGCCCACCGGCAGGGTCATCGATTATTGCAGCCAGATCGTCAATCAATTGCCAGCCCTGATCTGTGTTGAAAAGAAGGTCTCGAATCTCACGGATTCGGTTATTCCGCCTGATTCTAAGACTGCTGTTGTCCCACAGGCCGTATCTCTTGAAGGGGCTGTTCCCGCGGTTGCCGCAGTCATACATATCGTCGTTCCAGGCTAAGTCAAGATCCCAGGGAAGCTGCGACCACAAATAATGTCCGCTCGCGTTCGCTACCGGATTGAGATAATAGAAGTAGTTCTTGTTTGAGCCTATATCATAGTGATGGATGCCGTCCACGATTGTCCGGTAGCCGAAGTACTTGTCCACCTCAACATTCGAGAGCCACCAATCTGCAGCCGGATAGCTGTTGTAGCCGTTGATGAATTTGTTGAGATCGGACTTGTCGGTGACCGCGGTTGGGCCCTGGTTATTGAGTTCGCCGAAGCCGCCTTCCATCTTGTAGAGGTTGCCGTCGGACAGGCCGTGCTCGTCGAGGAACCGCCCGTCCATCTGCTCAAGGTTCATGTAAAGCCCCCAGAAATCACCGTCGTACTGCGTAGGACCGGCCTCGGCGGCTTCGTCTATTACGCGGAAGTGGACCCAATTGGTTTTTGGTGACTCGGTCCCCACAAGGTTGAAGAGCTTAAAGCCTGCGGCCTCGAACATTCCCTGCTCGCCGCGATGCCAATAGTTGCCCTGCTGGATGCAGGCCGAAAAGTTGAGCTTGTCCCACTTGGTGTCATACTTCCTGCCGTAGTCGTCACGCGCCTGGAAATGATCACTGCGGTTGAAATCGAACTTCCACATATTCTTGCCCATGGAATACCGCCAGCAGCCGCCGCGGGCGCGGTAGCGAATGTGGTCATATACTTTGCCGTCATAAATAAGCGTGCCGTACCACGGGTACTGGTCGGTCCAGTACTGGCCGGTCAGGTTCCCGGGCATGTACATCGCATCGGCGACGCTTTGTTTCTTCGTGATAAGATGATAAACGGGTACGCTGGTCAGGACTTCCGTGGTGTAGTGTACAACCGGAGTATAGCCCGGCCGAGCTGCGCCGTACCAGTCCGGCACGCTATCATAGACAAAATACGCGAAGTTCGGCACCGGCTCCTTCTTCTCATAATCATATCTGTAGGGACCGGTTAAAGACAGGCCCGTATAGTCCCACGCCTTGATGCGATACCGCACAAGCCGCCGGTGCGTCTGCTTTGAGCCGTCAAGCACGACCGTATAAATATGGTCGTCGGCCTGCTGGTCGCCCCCGGTGCCGTCGTCGGTCATCGCTGCCAATATCCAGTTAGTCTGGTACTGCAGGTCGTCCAGTTCGATATAGCTGCCCGGATCTACAAGCTGGTAGTACAGCATAACGTACTGGACGCCGTCGGAATCGGTCACCTTGACGGTTATCTTAACGTCCTCGCCGCTCTTAGGGTGCTCCGGGCTGTGCTTGACCTGCCGCATATGCGGCGGCGTGTTGTCGGCGTAAGCAGTGTTCTTTCTGCCCGGCGATGGCCCAAACGATGCCGGGCTCCCTTCGAGGCGAACATCAAGGAAACAGTCCGAAGAGCTGTCCTTTGAAGAATTATAGAGGTGGATCGCCAGAACGTTGGTCTCTTTGACCAGATAGCCCGAAGGAGACGGCAGGATGAACGTGTTCCAGCCAAGGTCTTCACGGGCATTGTTTGCTGTGCCGTAGTAGGGCAGCTCGTCCGCGGAGACGTTATCGGGTCTCTTGACGTGCACTCCGTTGATGTACGCGTTGAAGCCGTCATCGTAAATCAACTCAAGGGTCAGGCTCCCGAAGGCATCGGGGTCGTCCACCTCAAATTTCTTGCGAAGATACACGGACGAATAGTTGTATCGCATGTCGGACAGCTCGGTCGTGATGAAGCCGCCGCTTTCGCCGTAGCCGATGATCAGATTCCCCTCCGACCAGGCTGCGTCCTCGAAGTCAATCTGACGCCAGGCGGACATCGGCAAGGACGCCTCGGCCTTACCCTTGAGATATTTCCACTTGGCCTTCCGGGCTATTAGCGTTGTCGGCGGAGGAACCGACTCCGGCTCGCTTGGACGCCAGCTACCACCAAGGTCATTGTCAAGGCCGGGATTGACCAGCTCGATTGAGTAGCCCGGCGGACCACCAACCGTCGGCCACGGAAAGCCAAGTCCATAATCCACCTCGTCAACCGTCTTACCATCAGAGTCCCGCAAGACAACCCGCTCTCCGTCATTGCTCAGCTTTCCAATCCACGGCCCGAAAAGCCGACTTGAAGCAACTGCGAACTTGTCCTGAACCTGCGCAGGAGTCTGCGCCACAACAACATATCCGCCTGCAGGCAGTATCGTATCCGCCGGAAACACGTAGCTAATGCCGGCACTGAAATACCAGCCCCCAATATTAACATCAAGCACGCTTATGTTGTGAAGCTCGATGTACTCGACAAGCTCGGTTTTCACGTCGGGATCGTAATGAATCTCGTTGATTATGATCGGACAACGCCTCTGGCCCCAATTCTCCGCTAACGTGGCGAAGTCGATCATATCCACGCCGTCGTCGCCGACTATGTCGGCCGGACTGCCCGCAGGCGCCAGCCACTGATCCGCAAGGGACAGCACGTCCTCGAAACCCACCCGGCAATCACCGCTTAGATCACCCTCCAGATAGGCCGCACCGGCAAAACCGCTCAGGGATACGGTCACCGCCAGGCTCAAAAACGATACTACCACAGACCTGCACATCTTCATATCTCCTTCCTCACAGGCATCTTCAGCCGTAAACCGGCGTTACATCACTCCAGTTTATCGGCCCTGAAAGAACCACCCATACTACCATTATGTATTTTAGCACATAAGGAACGTCTGAGTCAACGCCCTTATGTCTATTTCTAAGAAATCCCGGCCCATGGTATCCACCCGGCAGAATCCGCATTATATGGCCCCGGAACACATCGAGCACCCCCACCAGGTCGATCACCGCGCGGATATCTACTCTCTCGGCGCTAAATGAAGAAAAACCGCCGCTCACAAACCCGACCCAACCCTCGCAAAATGATACGCCTGCTCGAAATTGCTGTTTGACAAACAACCGCCACAGCCGCTATTCTACATCAGACTCAGTTAGAAATTGTGGTTCGATTTAACAAGGAGACAAATTATGAGTCCAGCATTAAACAGACGAGAGTTCCTGGGGATGAGCGCAGCCGGAGCGGGCGCTGTGATGTTTGGCAAAGAGCTTGCAATGGCCGGC
>JAGMDR010000334.1 GCA_023128595.1 Planctomycetota bacterium
GTCGGCAGGACCGGCGGAATATACCTGTCAAGGCCAACCGATGAGATCAACAAGTTCGAGAAGCATCTTTCCAGGCTCGAGCAGAAACTCGGCGACGTCAAATTCCTCGGCGGCGAGCTGGTCCCGCCGGCCAAAATCGACGAAGTGCTTGACAAGCTAAAGGGTGCCGACGGGGTCCTGATGTTTCATCTTTCCGGACACGGGGGCGGCGCCCCGGCACAGGCAATGGCCAAGATACTGGATACGGGCGTGCCTGCGGCGGTCTTCTCTCAGCCATTTAGCGGCCACGGCTGGATGTACTTCCCGCAGTGGCAAAAGGCCGGCAAGAAGGTTGTCCTGCTGCCCACCAGCGATTGGGGCGAGATCGACAGGGTCGTGGGCCTGATGCGCGTCGCCCCGCATCTGCGGAAAACACGCATCCTCGTCGTTCGCAGACCCCTGGGAACAGCCGCGGCCTGCTCTGCCGAGCAGGTCAAAGCCAAGCTCGGCGTCGAGATGATCCCTGTCACCGTTGCCGAAACGCTCAAGGCTCACAAGGCGGTCGATATCAAGGCCGCCGAGGTCGAGGCCGAAAAATACTGGCTGAGCAAGGCAAAGAATATCGTCGAACCCACCAGAGACGAGATTATCAACTCAGCACGCTACTACCTGGCAACCAAGAATCTCATGGTCGAAAAAGGGGCCCAAGCCACCACCAGTTCCAACTGCATGGGAGGCCCGGCCAAATGCTGCCTGACCTACAGCAAGCTCAATGACCTCGGCCTGGTCGGCGCCTGCGAGGGCGATATGGACTCGACGCTGACGATGCTGATATTCCAGTACGCATTCGGCATACCGGGCTTTATAAGCGACCCGGTCTTCGATACGGCCAGCAATGCCCTGATCCACTTCCATTGCACTTGTGCAACGAAGATGGCCGGGCCGGCCGCCAAACGCCTGCCCTTTACGATCCGCACCCAGTCTGACAGCGAAAGAGGGGTGTCGCTCGAGGTCGAGATGCCCATCGGACAGGTCGTCACCTGCGCAAAGTTCATCAATCTCGACACCATGCTTATCTCCACCGGAAAGATCTTCAAGGTAACGCACGATGAACTCGGCTGTCGCACGCAGTTCTGGACGAGGGTGGACAACGTCCACAGCATGTTCCACAACTGGGGCGCCGGCGTACTCAAAGGTGGAGTTATGACCCTGCTCCATCGCGACGTCTTCTTCGGAGACCACACCCAGAGTATTAAGGATATGGGAATCCTGATGGGATTCAATGTAGTCGAGGAAGCATAACCGCAGAATCCGGCCAATTGACTCGGTCAATCTTGAAAACGATACAGAAAAGAAGGGCGCGCTAAGGACCTCTATGTCGCCGGTCCGTGCATAACGCAAGTCTCGGATATGCTCGTGTTGTTGCAAAAAGAACCGGATTACAGGAGATGACTATGAACCGAAAAGCACAGCCGGTGGTTTGTGTCTTATTGCTTCTATGCACCGCTGCCCTCGCTCCGGCAGGCGAAAAGCGGTATGACATCCGCCAATTCGGCGCCAAATCCGATGGCAAATCTCTCTGTACGCAGGCCATCCAGAGCGCCATCGACAAGTGCGCCGACGATGGCGGCGGAACGGTCTATTTGCCGCCCGGCGCCTGGCTCACCGGAACGGTATATCTCGCCAGCCGCGTTACGATATGGCTCGATACCGGATGCACGCTTCTGGGCAGCAAAGACAAAGCTGATTATGGCCGGCCCCGCCAGCTTCGCGATACCGATAACGAAACATTCAGCTACTGGGCGATCATCGCCGGCAAAGACCTCGAGCATATCGCAATCCGCGGGCGCGGCACAATTGACGGCCAGGGGGCCAATTTCAAATACAAGGGCGGCCCCAGACCCAAGAACATCTACATCGAGAACTGCCGGGACGTCCTCGTTGAAGACATTCGCCTCCGGGACGCCGGCAGTTGGATGCAGCACTACCGCAATTGCGACCGTCTAACAATTCGCGGCATCGCCGTCTTCAACCACGTCAGCTACAATAACGACGGCCTCAACATCGACAGTTGCCGCGATGTTACTATCACCGGATGTATGGTCGATTCCGACGACGACGCCATTGTGCTAAAAAGTCTCTCCCTCAAACCCTGCGAAAACATCGTGATTTCCGACTGCATTATCTCCAGCCACTGCAATTCCATCAAGATGGGCACCGAGTCCGGCGGCGGCTTTCA
>JAGMDR010000335.1 GCA_023128595.1 Planctomycetota bacterium
TGTTCCCATCTTCATGCGATTAGGCAACCGCGCCCGCACCTACGAGAAAGATCAGCCCAAACCTGCTGTAGGCAAATTCCGCAACGTTGTGATAAGCAACATTCTTGCCACCGACTGCTCCCCCATCGGCTGTTCGATAACCGGCTTGCCGGGCCATCCTATCGAGAACGTCACTATAAGTAACGTCAGCTTGGGTTTCGACGGCGAAGGCACAAGAGACGATGCCGCTCGCCAAGTCCCCGAAAAACCGACCAGCTATCCCGAAAGCACCATGTTCGGCACGCTGCCGGCCTACGGCTTCTTCTGCCGCCACGTAAAGAACGTCAGATTCCAGAATGTCAGGCTGGCAACTTCCGCAGCAGACCTCAGACACGCAGTGGTGTTGGATGATATTCACAATGCTGTCATCGACTCGCTCGATGCGCCATACGCTTCCGACGCCGCCGGCATGATTCGCCTGACAGATTCCAGTGATGTGATAATTCGGAACTGCCAACCTCCAGCCGGGATCGACCTCTTCCTTGATGTCGCAGGGCCCAGGAGCAACAATATATCGCTGTTCTCCAACGACATGAGCAAGGCCGGAGAGATATTTCGCAAGTCCCACGATGTACCTGACGCCGCAGTCGTCCTGTCCTGCAATCGTCTCCCAGGAAAATGATGCCACTCAGCGCCAGGCACAGTCTTCCTATTCAAAGACGTGTTCCGGTCCGCCTGTGCCGTTGCAGGTGTCTGTTTCCCGGCGGCTGTCAGCCTTTATGGGCGCTGACAAGCGGAGCGTACTTCTTGTCGCATGAGAGAACGTGATCGACGAGCCATTCGTATAGAAATTCAAGCGTGTCCGTGGCAACACATTGTCGTCCCGCCATCTTTTCTGAGAACAACTCATCGAGCTTCTTACGAAACTGCTCGTGGGCCCGCACGTGACTCTCTAAATCCGGAAATCCACACTCAGACATGTACCTCTCTTCCGTCTCAAAGTGCGCAGCCGCACACTCTTTCATGTCCGATAGCAGATCCGCCACCGCTTGCGACCTTCCCGTCGTGTCCGAAGCCTCAAACAAAGCGTTGATTATTCCGAACCACCTCTTGTGCTGCTCATCCAGTTCCTCAACGCCAACGCTGTAGCTCTCGTTCCACTCTACCATTTCCATTGAAACTACCCCCTGTTTGTTATGTCTTTCGTATACCCCCCCACCCCTGCAAGTCTGTGTCGGCTAAGTCAAGCTGCCACATAATCACAGCGCAGCAGCCCATCCCCTTAAGCGCCGCAATTGCAGGGTCAAAGGCAAATCCCAGGCAGAATCTGGGCACTTATGGGACGCTCTTGGCTAAAATAATCTTAACAACTCGCCTGCCGCAGTTTGCCCGCGGATAGGAAACACGGTATATATATGAGTCATGACGCCGAGAATCCTGCTGGTCAATCCGCCGATCTACGATTTCGCCGCCTACGACTTCTGGCTCAAGCCTTATGGTCTGTTGAGCATAGCGGGATACCTCCGCGGCAAAGCGGATTTTGCGCTCTTCGACTATCTCGACCGGCTGCATCCTTTTGTCGCCGGTCACAAGGAACTGCAATCCGATCAATGGGGCCGGGGCCGATTCTATTGCGAACAAATCCAAAGCCCCCGATGTCTCGAAGAAATCCCCCGCCACTTTCGCCGCTTCGGCCTGCCCCGCGACATATTCAGAGCTTTCCTCTCGAAAGGCGAACCATTCGATTTTGCCTTTATCCAAACAATGATGACCTACTGGTATCAGGGCGTCGAGGAAGTCATCCGGGACGTCCGCGCGATTTGCCCGAAAGCGAAAATCGTATTGGGCGGCAACTACGTAAGCCTCTGCCGCACTCACGCCAAAACGCTCGACGCAGATCTCCTGGTCCGCGGCACAAATCTCGAACCGCTCTGGGATTATCTATCACTAACACCCGACTTGGAGCAGCCCGCCCTGTGGGAGGCCTATGATAAACTCGATGTCGGCGTCCTGAAACTAACCGACGGCTGCCCCTTCAAATGCACTTACTGCTCCGTGCCAAAGGTCTATACTAAATTCTCCGCCCGACCGCCCCACCGCTCCCTGGCCGAGCTAAAGCTGGTCCGTCGGCTCGGAGCCGGGAACATCGCATTCTACGACGATGCCCTGCTCTACAAAGCCGAAGAGGTCCTGATGCCGTTCTTGAACGAGGTCATAAAGCAGGACATACACGTAAACCTGCACAGCCCCAACGCCCTCAACGCCCGTTTTATCACGAAAGACCTCGCACCGCTTACGGTGCAGGCCGGATTCAAAACCTTCTATCTGGGCTTCGAGAGCACCTCTTCAAAGTGGCAGAAGCGCACCGGCTCAAAGGTCTTCTCCGACGAGCTAACCCGCGCCGTCAAGCACCTCACCCCCGCCGGCGCCGCCCCGACAAACATAACCGCATATCAAATCCTCGGCCACCCCTTCAGTAACATCCAGCAGTTAGAAGAATCAATGCACTTCGTCAACAGCCTCGGCATCCGAGGAATGCTGGCCGACTTCTCCCCCATCCCCGGCACTCCCGACGGAGACCAATGCAAACGCTGGGTCGATATGACCAACCCCCTAATGCACAACAAAACCGCATTCCCAATAATCCTCTTAGGATTCGAAAAAACAAACCACCTAAAAGACCTCCAACGCCGCCTAAACCGCACCCTGCCCCACTAAAGCTACGACGAGTGGCACGCTCAAACTGTGTTTGGGCGTGTCCCTATCCGACAAGGAAAGTATCAGAATCTATTGCTATTGGCCCACTGCTTCCTACCTGCTATCCGCCCACCCACGTTGATTTTGCAGCCTCAAGCTGCTATACTCTCCACTTCCTATGGATAACAAGAAAGTGCACATCAAGTCTTTTGGGTGCCAGATGAACAAGCTCGATACGGCGTTGGTTCGTTCTGCGCTTGATGCGGCGGGGTTTGTGCTGGTCGAAAGCGTTAAGGAAGCGAATGTTGTTCTGATAAATACGTGCTCTGTTCGCGACCATGCTGAGCAGCGAGTGCTTTCGCATTTGGGCCACCTCAAGCACATAAAGGAAAGCAAGCCGGATCTCGTAGTCGGCGTTATTGGCTGTATGGCCCAGAGGCTGGGCGAGAAGCTGCTCGAACACGAAGCCGTCAGCATCGTCTGCGGCCCCGCCCAAATTCCCCAAATAGCTGATCTGGTTACCGAAGCCCTGCGACACAACAAAAAGGAGCTCTCTGTAACCGAGCAGATTCGCAAGCCTGCCCCCCAGACCGGCAGCGACGCACTCGAAGAATTCGAATCCGCTTATGGCCTCGCCGACAAACAAGTGCCCGGCCAGGCCTTCGTCCGCGCGATGCGAGGGTGCAACAAGTTCTGCACGTACTGCATCGTCCCTTATGTCCGCGGACCCGAGGTCTCCCGCCAGCCCGAAGCAATAATCGACCAGATAAAGAGACTCGCCGACGACGGCATAAAGCAGGTAACTCTGCTCGGCCAGGCCGTAAATTCTTATCAATACAAAACCGCCGAAAAGACCTGGTCCCTCGCCGACCTGCTCGCAGCAGCAGCCGAGGTCGAAGGAATCAAATGGCTAAAGTTCATCACCAATTATCCCTCCGAGAAGTACTTCGACGAAATTCTGCACGTAATGGCCGATTCGCCCAAGGTCTGCCCCCACCTGCACATCCCCGCCCAGAGCGGCTCGGACAAAATCCTCCGCGCGATGAACCGCCGATACACCGCCGACTGGTACCTCGCCCTGCTCGACAAGGCCCGCGACATCGTCCCCGATATCGCAATCGCCGGCGATTTTATCGTCGGCTTCCCCGACGAAACGCAAGACGATTTCGAGCGCACCGTCGATCTCGTCAAAAAGGCCCAATACAGAAACTGCTTCGTCTTCAAATACTCCCCCCGCCCCGGAACCACCGCAGACAAAAGACTCGAAGACACCGTCGCGCCCGAGGTAAAGCAGGCCCGCAACGTCGAGCTCTTGGCCGTCCAGGAAGAGATAAGCGATCGGCTCAGCCGCAGCTTTTTGGGTAAAGACATCACGGTTCTCGTCGAAGGCCCAAGCAAAAAACCGCACCTGAACGCCGCTGCAAGCGGCAACAATCCGCAGCTCGTAGCCCGGACCGCCGGCCACTGGATAGTCGTCTTCAACGGCCCCAAGTCTTTAGCCGGGCAATTCGCAAAAGTAAAGATAACAAAAACCAGCCCCCTCACACTCTTCGCCCGGCTAACCTGACACGAAACACAAACATCAATATACCGGCCCTGAAGATGTGAGACAACCGATAGGATATAGGTTATGATGTCCAAAGTGTAACGCAACGAGCCCGCAGGGTAACCGGAGCTGCACGTCGAACGAAGTAACGATACAAAGAATTTGTTGATAAGGAGTCTGCTATGACTAACGGAGCGGCAGCGGGCGGAGCCGGTGCGGCAGCGGCGGCGGCAATCGCGCAGGCGATAAAGGCATCGGGGGCCATTGTGAAGGTCGAGTCGCAGGATTTTATGACGATACTGGAGAAGGTGGAGAGGCCTTTGGTGGTGTGCTCAGAGAGCAAGTTCTTCTCGATAAAGTATCACTACCTTACGGCATATAAAGGGCTCATATTCTACACTAAGAGCGCGACGCCCCTGACGCTGCGACCGAGCGTGGAAGTCGTCCAAGCGAGAAAGATCTGGATTCCGGCTTAGCGGGTAACCGGCGGTAAAGCCACCGGCTAAATAGAGATTCTCCGCTTCGCTCAGAATGACACAAGTGTCAGTCTTGCGAATTTTCTCTTTCCGAGGCGGACTGGCATTGCGTCTTTGGGGTTATTTCGGCGTTGGGGTATGTGAGTTGCGATTCCATCGTGGCTTGCGGCCTTTTTTGTTGGTATCTCGAGATATATCTGATAGAATGGGGTGTACAGATGCGTTAAGGCCTGCTAACAGTTCATAAGCCTGCAGTCGGCCGGATGTATATAATAACCGATGTATTGATTACGAAAGGGGTGAAAAATGAAGAGGTTCTTTACCCTTGAATACTGGCAAGATGACAACTGGTTTGTCGGAAAACTGAAAGAGATTCCGGGGGTCTTCAGCCAAGGCAAAACCATAGAAGAACTAAAGGAAAATATAATTGACGCGTATCGTATGATGCTCGAGGAATCCAGCGTTGAACAAGAGCGCCCTGACGTCAAGTATATAGAACTGGGGGTCGAAGTGTGAAACGAAAGGCCTTGATAAAAGACCTTGTTAAATGCGGTTGTTATTTGAAAAGGCACGGCAGCAAGCATGATAGATATCTATGCAAATCCCAGAAACGACAAGCAGGCTCCCATTCCAAGACATCCTGAAATAAAAAACTCATTGGTTCGACTAATCAAAAAACAACTCGGAGTATGATGGGCGGTACTAACCCGGCACCGGCGGGAGTGCAACGCACGACGAGACGACATATAAAGCACAAATTAGTTACTAACCTTTAGTCTTGCGAATTTCCTTTTTCCGACTCGCACTATCATTCCGTCTCTGGGGATTATCTGGGCGTTGGGGTCGGTTAGTTTTTGGTCGTCTATGGCGGCGCCGCCTTGTTTTATCATTCTCTTGGCTTCGCCGCCGGTCGAGACGAGTTTGCAATGGAGCAACAACTTGGCGGCCATAATCGGGTCGCGGGGAATTTGGATTTCGGGGATTTCGTCGGGGAGCTGCCTTTGCGCGAAGACCTTATCGAATTCTGCGGCGGCAGCCTTGGCGGTTGGCTCATCGTAGAACTGGGTAACGATGGTTTTGCCGAGGAGGACTTTTGCTTCTTTGGGGTGGGTCTTGTCGGGGTTGACCAATTCAGCAATTATTTCCGTGGGCTGGTCGGTGAGGAGGGTAAAGTAGTTTTCCATCAGGTCATCAGAGATGCTCATTACCTTGCCGAACATATCGTTCGGCTCATCTGTTACGCCGATATAGTTGCCCTTGGACTTGCTCATTTTTTCGGTGCCGTCGAGGCCCACGAGGATTGGCATTGTGATAACGATCTGCGGGGGCTGGTCGTAGGCCTTCTGGATGTCTCGGCCGACGAGGTTGTTAAAGGTCTGGTCGGTGCCGCCGAGCTCGACATCGCTTTTTATCATAACCGAATCGTAGCCCTGCATCAGCGGGTAGAGGAATTCGTGGGTATAGACGTCAACGTCGGCGGCGAGGCGTTTTTTGAAGGTATCGCGCTGGAGCATCTGGGCGACTGTCTTTTTCGCGGCGATTTGGATAAGCTCCATTAAAGTAATCTTTTCGAGCCATTCGCTGTTGTATCTGATT
>JAGMDR010000336.1 GCA_023128595.1 Planctomycetota bacterium
AGCAGTGGAGCAACCGCAGTAACCGCGTTGCGCTCCAACAGCACGCCAATAAGCTGGGCGCGGACATCGCCTTTCGCTTTCTGCATACTCTTTACTATCGCATCGTCAACATCGGCGCCGCGAAGCACCGCCAGACTATTGACCGCAATTTTCTTTTCTTCTGAAGTAGGACTTTTTGCCGCGGCCTGAGCCAAGAGCGCGACCTCGCAGGCGTCTCCGAGCTTCCCAACGGCCCCGAGCGCAGCCTTTCTAAGATCGACATCGCTGCTTTTGGCGGCCGCGGTAATTGCACGAAGGGCAGCGGGGTCACGGCGGTCGGCCAGCGCGGCCATCAAAAGCACCTGTTCGTCCGGCGAACTTCTCGCCAGCTCGGCGGCAAAAAGCTCGGTGACACCGCGGCCCTGCATCGTCCGCACGCAGCCTCGGGCCGTCGTTCTCACCATTCGATTCTCGTCCCTCAAAGCCGCCGTCACCAGGGCGGCCGCATCGCGCCCGCCAACGTCGGCCAGGCCCTTAACAGCAGCGCTTCGGATGAATGGAATTTCGCCCGGCTTGCTGAGCTCTTTGTATATCGCAAGCGCCTGGTCAGCCTTGCCCTCGGCAGCGAGCTGCTCGGCACAGCGCAAATAGGCTTCGGCCGCCACCGATTGCATCTCGGGCTTGGCCGTTGCTCTGACCTTCGCCAGTATGTTCGTGGCCTGATCCCCGCCGATCTTTCCAAGTGCCGTTATCGCCGCCTCCGAAACACGCCCGAGAGTTGCATACACCAGTTTACCCAGCGCCTCGACAGCTTCGGCGTCGCGCCTGTCACCAAGGAGGTTTATGATTCTGACCTGCACCGCAGGCGAAGTTTTCTCAAGCGCATCGCGCAGCGCCTTGCCCGCGGCGGCGCTGGGATTCTGCCCGATCGCATAGCAGGCCATATCCACAGTCCGCTCGTCCGGCAGCAGCTTTGCGATTGCAGGAACCGACTCTTCGGTCCCGATGAACCAGAGCTGCCTGCAGATAAACAACTTACAATCGGTGCTTGTCTGTGACTCAAGCAGGTTGGCAAGCCGGCTCTCGATGTAGTTGCGCTGCTCTGCGTTGCTCTGTGACTTGCGAATAAGCTCTTCAACCGCGATCAGGAGCCCTCTGCCGTCGCCTTGCTTGTACGCAGCGATTGCCGCCAGCTTCTTGTCAATATCCGCTTTATCGATTGCAGCATAACCGGCTCCGCTCGAAACGAAAACCACACAGAACACCAACAACAACGTGCCCGAGCCTGCTCTCGCAAGTATTCTCATCCTTTGTTCCCCTGAGTATCGGTCAGTTGGCTTTGGATTTATTCTCGAAATAGACCGGACCGCCCCATTTGCCCGTTACTACGATGTCGAGGTCGCCGTCAGCGTCGAGGTCAACCACGGGAATATCCAGGCCCGCGCCGATGCCCTTAGCGTAGGAAATGACGTGCTTGACCCATTTGACGCCTCGCTTGCGTCTCAGCTCGTACCAGTAAACTCCGAGCGGGGATTCGGCGTCCGGGTCGTTGCCGTTGTGAGCATAAAAGCGCTTTCCGGTGACAAGGTCGAGGTCACCGTCCGCGTCCAGGTCCGCCAGTGCGATACTATGAGCCTGAGACCACGACTTGTCTATCACGTGCTGCTTGAAGGATATTTTCGACCCGCTTTTTATCTGTTGATACCAGAAGATTCCGTGGCGGTGGGCCGAGCTGGTAACCAAATCATTCAGACCGTCGGCGTCAACGTCGTAAACCCGTATCTGCGGTGTATGTTCCGACTCGCCCTCGTTGAGGCTGCCAATTGCGAGCGCGTGTTCCTTCCATTTTCCTTTGCGCGGGTCTGCGGGCGCCTCGTACCACGCGTCCGGGCGAACAATATCCGGTCGCCCGTCGCCGTTGATATCGCCAACGCCGCCGCCGAAGTTTAACTCGCGACTTGAGACAACGTGCTTCACCAAATCTTTGCTGCCGTCCCGCCTCTTGCCGGGCTCGTACCACCTCGTATCTTTGCAATGGGCCAGAATCTCCAGTTTTTTACCGTCGCCGTCGATATCGCAGAGGTCTCCCGACTCAAAGTTGACGCCTTCGTCGCTTATCGTGATTGGCCAGCTCCCGCCCTTTGCGCCGGTATTGCGATACCAGTCAACGCGCTTGCTGAACCACGAGCAGGTTACAACATCCGTCAGACCGTCCCGATTCACATCCAGAGGTATGTTCATAAAATCGTCGTAGTAGCCTTTGCCCTTGTCATCGACAACGTGACGATTGCCCTTAGGATCCAGCTTGTCTTCCAAGGCGCGCCACTTATGCGGTTTCCACGTTGGTCCTTCATACCAGTACGACCCGGCCACTATGTCCGGCCTGCCGTCGTTATTGAAATCACCGACGCCGCAGGCCTCACTGCGGAACCGCCCGACGCGGTGCATAACGAATTTGACCGGGCCCGCTGATGAATGTTCGTTAACCTGCCCACCGGCTGAAAAAGAGCCCACGGTCAAGACCGCAACAAGCAGGCCAAGACCCACAAAACAATGATTGCAACCTACAGTCCTTCTTGTCATCGAATCAGTCACTCCAAATCAATAATCAATAGTCAATAGTCAATTCCACAAGTGCCACTGCACTGGTGACGGTCGCACTGCATCTTAGAAACTTCCTTCGGGAGATATTACCCATTGGGGCAGCCTCCAAAGTACTTTCCGAATCATTCTGACCGAGCACCGCACGATTACGGCTTTGCAGAATTGGGATCCACGGCCTTGGGTGTGTTAGGATCCGAAGGCTCAGGCTCGGCAGGCTTATCGAGCTTCAGGGCATTCGGGTCCCCGGGCTCGGCCGGCTTGGCGTCTATGGGCTTGACGGCGTTGGGGTCCTTAGCCTCGGTCGTTTTTCCTTCAGGCGCCTTGACCTCGTTCGGGTCTTTCGGTTTTTCCTCTTCCTCGAGCAAATCGGAAAGCTTTTTCGTCAGGTTCTTCGCCTTCCAGTCGGCTATCTCATAGATCCAGCCCTCGTGCCTGGCGGCGAACTGTTGTGCCTTGTCGTCGGCAAGCAGCAAGGCTTCCTTCTTCTTTAACTCCTCCTCAGATTCAAGTTTCTTTTCCTTCGTAGGTCTCTGGCCGGTAAAATCGGCTTTGCAAACCGCATAGGTCTTCTCATCCTTCTGCGCGATGCTCAAAGTATAAACCGTCGAATCGTTCAGCCTGCAGACATACTGATCGTTGAAAGCCAAACCACCCACACTCCGCGACACATCGTCGAATCTCAGATCCGTCAAGGCCTTTAGAACGCTCTTGGCATCGCCGGTCTTTAGCTTCTTGCCCGGAGGGATGTTGTTCTCAAGCACCACGTTATCACCCTCGTCCTGCTTGAGCGTGTACTCCCGGCCATCTACACGGACCGCCACAGAATTAACATCCTCCAGCTTGAGTGTAATCAGGTCCTGGTCGATATAATCGGTTGCGCCATCCCTTATCCACGGCGACTCCAGGGTAACGTACACGCTATCCCCCGGCAGCAATCTAACGTAAGTTCCCTGTCCGGCCTCCAGGCTCTTACCTAAAGCCACTCCGGCCAGCATCGGGGAATTAGGCTCCGTCGAGAGGAACTTGACGACGCTGCGCGCCTTATCTTCAGTCACCTCCAGGTCCTCGTGATTGGCCGCATTGCTCGTATGCGCCGAGCCGGTCGTCTTGATATCAAGGCACTTCTTGAAAAGCTCGTTTATCTCCTTCACATCGGCCGGATAATTGTCCTTGTTGACAACAAAGTAGGCCTTACCCCGACGCTGCAGCGTTACCTCATCGGCGCCCGTCCCAACGACGATCTTGCCGACGCTCGTCGGGTCAAGCCCCTGGACAAGATATGCCGGGCCGCCCGAACCTTTCCTCGGTCCGCTCGATACGCCGGAGAGCACCGCTGCTAATATAATCATTACTGCTGCAATAATGCCCAAAATCGCAAGACTCTTATTGCTCATTATCAAACTCCTATGATCAATCCTGTGTACCTAATCAAACTCTCAACTGTTCAATCAAAATCAGGCATCGCTCGCATGACTGATATAATGCCGCTTGCGCACACTACGGCGCAGACTAAGGACGACCGCAACAACCAGAATCGCCGCCGGGACCAACAGCGTATTCGTCCTCTGCAGGCTCCTGCCGAGCCCGCCAATGCGTTCTCGCCTCTTCATACGAATCGTACGTTTCTGGCGTTCGGCCTGGTGAATCTTCAGCTCCAGTGCGCGCCGCTGCTCAATTATCGCACTGCCGACAACTTCTCCCTCGCCCTCCTTCGCCGAGGCGACAATCTTCTGGAGCTCGGCATTGTAACCTGCAATTGCCAGCTCCACGACCTTCATCTCCTCGGCGGTCTCCTTTTCGGCCTTCTTCTCGATCCTGTCCACAACGTCGAAAGGCCGGCGGAAATTCCCGCGCGATCTAATCTTAACGAGGTCGCTCGACCCGCTCAAATCATCGATAGTGTTCATCAGCAAAGCACTGTTGTCCCCGACTACCATCTTGCCGAAGAACGAATCCCGGTACGCCACATTGTCGGCGAGAAAATCAACATCGGCAAAGACCACCACCGCACAATCCTCACCGTCGGCCGGGGCTTCCGTCAGGCCCGTCAGCAGCTCTGTGGTCGTCTCTTCATTCGGGTCGCTCGGTTCAACCTCGATTGCAACGCCGTGCGGAAAACTGCTCTTGAAACGACCGGTAAGCAGATAGCCCATGGTCAGAGCCTTGGCGCCCTCGTGGAACCTTTTCGTGAGATTCGGCCACATCATTGGCATGAGCTCGTAAGGATTATTTATGGAGATTGTATTGCCGCGCTCCGTTGTCATAACGAGCGGCGTCCGCTCGATCTCAGGTCCGACCTCATTCGGGTCTTCTGCAAGGTCGATCTCGTTGAGAACGCCGCTGAACAGGACTGTTACCTGGTTGAGCTCGGCCGTAATAACGTTGTCCGAATTGAAGCATTCCGGCCGAAGGCCCAGAAGGCCAACTACACCATCCTCACCCATCCTCGGCGCCAATGCCAGATTAAGGTCGCCGGCAAAGGTATTGGCCGGCATCTCGACGCCCCAGTTGCGCAGAAGAACGTTCAAATCCGAATTCTGCGCCGGCGGCGGCTGGCCCATCGGAGGTCTCATCCTCGGCTGGTCCGTAAGGCAATGAGGATCAACACAGACTATCGTCCTGCCGCCTTTGAGAACAAACTGGTCTATCGCAAAGAGCGTCCTTTCAGGCAGGTTCTTCGGGTGGACAACCAAAAGAATGTCAACGTCATTTATGTCGTTAACGTCCGTGGGCACCTGGGTCACTTCATATTGCTTGCGTAAATGCTCGATAATGGCCCAAGGCCCCCTCGGCGTTTGCCCCTGCATCCGCATCATCTGGGCCATATAGCCGCTCATATCGTCGCCCATTACAGGCAGCGAGCTCAATACCCCGATCTTTCTCTTCTGCCGGGTAATTGCCGTATCTATTAGATAGCTGATGTCATACTCGATAAAGTTCTGTCGGTCCGGCGAAAAGAACTGGATCACCTTCTCGACGCCAAACTGGGTCTGAACCACGAGGCCGAAGAAGAAGTTTTCCTCCTGGGTTATCGGAAATCGCTTCAACCCGTAGCGCATCGCCTCGGACTCTTCCTCGGAGAAAGGCCGCGGATCAATCACTTCCAGCTCGAACATACCCTTCGATACTGCAACATACTCCTCGAGCAGCGCCCTGATGAACTCATAGTAGTTGTTGAAGAACCGAATCTGGTCCGGCCCCTTCAGTGCAGCAGTCTTTGCGTAGTAGAGCTTGGCCGTGATCGGCTGGTTGAGCTTGCCCAGAATGGACTTTGTACCGGCGCTCAGCGTGTACAGCCGCTGGTCGGTAATATCGATTTTCATCCCCTTGCCTATCGTCTGGCAGATGTTCACCGCAGACAAAGTAATGACCAGAACAAGTATCGCGCCAATAATTGCCCTTATTGTCCGGTTCGCCCCGGTAAAAACCCTCTGTTTTTGTGCCATATTCAAATTTCCTGAAAATGCCCCGACCCAAAACTTCCGACGGGGCCCGTTAACTTGCCTTCCTTTCATCCAAAACAATAGTACAGGCGGCAACCCAGCCTATAATCAAGAGTACAAAATATGCAAGGTCTTTGAATTCGAGCTTGCCCTTCTGGATAGACTCGAAGTGTATCTGGAAACTCATGCCCTCGACTGCGGAGACCAAACCGGCCGGCAAAAAACCCGAAAGGTAGTTCAGCGTCGTCGGCATGCCCGCAAAAACAAGCACCGCACAGGCCACCACCGAAAGGACAAAGCTTATCACCTGGTTCTTGCTCACGGCCGAGAAGAAACACCCTATAGCGAGAAATCCGCCCGCCATCAGCAGGCTCCCGATATAGCCGGTGATAATCAGCCCGACATCCGGGTCGCCGAGGTAGCAGACGGTAATGACCATCGGGAAGGTCAGCGCCAACGCAATGCCTAAAAACAGCCAGGCCGCAAAAAACTTGCCCAAAACCGCCTGTCTTATCGTGATCGGCAGGGTAAAGAGCAGCTCGATTGAACCGACCTTGCGCTCCTCCGCCCAGAGACGCATCGCCACCGACGGCACCATAAAGACAAACAGCAGCGGCAGGTTCATAAAAAACGTACGCATATCCGCCTGTCGCATCTCATAGAACCCCTGCTTGAACGTCAGGTACCCCGAGAAAAACAAGAATATCACAAGAAACACGTAAGCAAGAGGGGTAGTAAAATAACTCTTTAGCTCCCTCTTAAAAACCGCCCAAAGACTATTCATTCCTGTGCTCCTTTTTCATAAGCCTTAAAATACACAGCTCCCAAGCCGCGTTGTGCTCTTATGCCTTCTTCTTCCGACCCCTCGACCCGTTCGCCTTTGTAATCCTGCGGAAAACAGCGTCAAGACTGCACTGGTGCTCGGCCTTCAATTGTCCCGGAGTCGAATCCACCAGAATTCGCCCTTTGGCAATGATAATCGTCCTTGAGCAAACCGCCTCCACCTCTTCGAGAATGTGGGTCGAGATGATAATGCACTTGTCCTTGGCCATCTTGGCGATAAGCTTTCTGACATCAAATTTCTGATTCGGGTCCAGCCCGTCTGTCGGCTCGTCGAGGACAAGGACCTCGGGGTCGTGGATAAGCGCCTGGGCCAAGCCGACCCGCCGCTTGTAACCCTTCGAGAGCGTCTCAATCGTCTGATGATATACGGATTCAATCGAGCACATCGGCACAATCCGATCAAGCGCCCGCTTTCGGTCGGCGCCCTTGATTTCCCTAACGTCGCAGACAAAATTCAGAAAACCCCCTACCGTCATTTCGTTGTATGCCGGCGAGTTCTCGGCCAGATACCCCAAGGACCGCCTTACTTCAATCGGGTTGCGCAGGACGTCGTACCCGCAGACCGAGGCGGTACCGCTGTCGGGCTTGATAAAGCACGCCAACATCCGCATCGCCGTGGTCTTGCCGGCCCCATTTGGCCCCAAGAGACCCAACACCTGGCCCTTTTCAACCTCGAATGATATGCCGTCAACAGCAACGACGGGCCCGAAACTGCGCCGAAGTTCTTTGACCTCTATCATGTCTATCTCCAAAAAACCAAAACCAATTTTACGCACCCCACCCAACCGGCTCCGAGGGGGTCCGCCGCGTTAGAGCCTTTAGCCTTTGGTCTCTAACGGGGTGCGTACAAATGTACTCGAATTTTCCTCGCTGTCAATACCCACGTTAGGGTTATTTTATGGCTCATCCGAATAATGAATAGGTGAGATTGGCATATCGTACGACCGAGATGCAGAGCAGTTATCTCGGCAAGAACACTATATCGAGCTATCGCATACTCCGCCGGCTTTTAATGCCGTTCCACGCAAGCGGCTCCTGGATGATGAAAGGCTTCTGCAAAATTGCAGGTTAGGCCTACTTAGAAAAGAAAAAATCGTTTTTTGATTT
>JAGMDR010000337.1 GCA_023128595.1 Planctomycetota bacterium
AGTAAGGCGGTTCGCCTAAGTTCGCGCCCGCGACGCGATCAAGCACATCATCGTAATTCTCGCTGAAGTACCCAGTGTGCGAGACCGCCCCTTTTCCCGGCTCGTACTTAAGTATCATACATAGATTCGCGCCGGAGGCCTTCGGCGGAACTGCGCTGCCGTCCGCCGGAGTCGGATCCCAGGCGATCATAGGAGTAGAAAAGTCCTTAATCTCGGCCGGCGTCAGCGCCCTGCTGTAGATGCGGACCTCGTCGAGCATCCCAAGGAAGAAACCTTCCCGACCGGTATTATCGGCGGTGGCTCTGGCTCCAATATACACATTGTGCGCGCAGGGAGTTACCGTTGCTCCCGCGTTAGTGGTCTGTACTACGTCTTCGATACCATCGAGATAAATATGCTTTGTATTAGCCGCATTGTCATAGACCGCCGCAATGTGCTGCCATTCGCCAAACGTCGGAGTCGAATTGCTCCGAGTGTCGTCAGCACCAACGCCCCTTGTGGTGAAGCTTAGTTGAGGATCACCGCCGAACCTTCGGAGCTGCCAACTGACGCCATTCTCACCGCGCTTGCCAACCAAGACATTACCCCAGGTTCCCGTCCAGGCCTCGATGTTAGCCCAAACCGAGATACTGAAGCTGCCTGCGGGGTTGAAGTATGGATTGACGCCGAGGTCCACGCAGTCATCGCTGCCGTTAAATGCAGCCACCTGGCCTCTTTCGGGGTCGGAAACAAAGCCGATAGCCGAACCGTAGGGGCTGCCGTGGTTGCCGTAACCCGATGAATCGGTGTAATCACCGTCAAACTTGTACCAGGCCAACAGATCAACATCAGTAATGGTAGCGGGATCAGGCTCAGTCTTCAAGTGCCAGGCAGGACCCGCCCAGTCGGTGCCGCCGGCGGTCTCAACTATCTGCCAGTAGTAATCAGTAAGGTACTCAAGAGTCCCGGGATCAAAGGTACTCCCGGCCTGGGTGAGCTGGTACGTCGGAGGCTCCCAGGTGCCGAAATAGACTTTATGCGAGGTGGCAGAATTTCCCGGCGCCCACGCGAGCACAGTGTTGATGCTGACCCTTCTTGCATCATCAGCCGGGTAGGGGCTCGCGGGGAAATCAGGGTCTATCACCAGCGCCGCGGCTGGAATAATCTGTCTGTCTATGCCCGGGCCCTGGTAGTACACAGTCAGGGCCTCCCCACCCTCGTGCTCGAACATAGTAACCACGATCTCATGAAAGCCGCGGGTGAGGTAGGTCGTGCCGTACGCGCCACCACCCGGGCTACCGTGCCAGCCAGGGTTATCGACCACCAGTGTGGGCCCGATGAAGAGCTGGCTGCCGTCATCGGACTCGCTCCAGAAATCATAGTCCCCGTCTGTTCGAATGCCGAGGTAGCCGGTGAAGCGGAAGGCAAAATGCTCATTCTGAGTGCGGACGCTGATATCGAAGTTGCCGACTTGGCCCGCGGCAAGAGGTGTCATGATAGTAAAATCAGGCATCCAGGCTCCACCAATATCCGGGAATCCGTCCGGCTCCTGCACGTAGTACTCGTAGTTCACCTCCGCCAAGGCGTTGCCAAACAACCCCAGAACCAGAACAATAAAAAGTGAATAAATCAATTCTCTACACATGACAGTCCTCCTTTTAGTAAAGTTGGATAACTACGGAAACCAAAACGAGCCAATTGCTCACACAAACACAGTCCTCCTTCAACAAAAATGCAAAAAACCTACCGCCGAAGCGCAAAACTGGCGCACAAAGCACCCGCTACTACTAAACAACTCAAGGTTTTTAGCAAATTTGCACAAAACCACAGGTATTTCACCCGGCGAGACCCAAAATCTACGGGCTTCACCTACTTCATTTATACCAAATCAGTCGGCGTCTCTGCAAGAAGAATTTTTGTGATTATTGTCAAATTCGCCTTTTGGACCGTGACAGGCGTGTGTATAACTTCCGCATTCGCAGGCAGTTGCAGATACATGCCTATGCAAGAGATTTATCCAGGATTTTCGCCGGCGTTGCCAATTTCCGTCTATTTTAGCTGCTCTCTTGTCCCGGCAAAATGCGCCTCGACAGAAGCGCAGAGTTCAATCCAGCAGTAAATCCGGTAATCGGTTACGGGGCGCGAACAAAACTACGGGGCGAGAAAGACGTCGGTCTCACAGGCGGGCAGTAATTCACACTCATCGACTTCTGAGCCGCTGCACATCTCCTGCAGCGCGAATATGTCGTCCTTTGGAACACCAATGCGGCGTATTGTTATGAATTCGACCCGGCCGTCGTGGAAAAGGACATTCTGGCCCCTTCCTCTGTGGTTCCTGCTGTTAGCTCTCAGCAGCGCCTCGTCCAGCCGCTTTCTGAACGTGTCGAAGGACCAATCGTCAAAGATGGGGTTCCTATCCGACAGTATCGGCCCCCGGCGAAGCCCACCCTTCATTAACGACTCGGGACACCGTTTTCGGGGACTATAGCTAATGCACTCCCTGCTCGGAAAATCGCTGTACTCGCTAACTCTTGACATATCGAACTGGGCGGCCTGGCTCTGCTTTCTGGCCGGACAGACAAATACCGCCGGGTCATTGACGTAACCACGCTTCACCAAAACATATAAACGCTGCGTATTCCAATGCTGATTCGGCTTAGCTACAACAGCCGGAGGTCTTCCGTCGTGGTCGGAAAGGTAATTGCCCAGGCCTTGAAAGATGCTGCTTAACTGCATCTGGCAGCGCTGCTTCCAGTACCTATGCCGCTCCCTGTTAGACAAAGACAGCAAAACTCCCGCAACAAGCAAGATTACCGCTGCGGCCGTCACCAAGTTGCGCCAGAAACCGACCTTGATTGTAACCGGCCGGCTCTGTTCGCCGGCGAGCAACTCCTCAAGCCCCTGGCGGCCCGAATTCGCAAGATTGGTTAGCCGCGAAATCGTGCGTTCGGCCAGGTCATCCGGACAAGGCTCGACATCCAAACTCTCAAGGGGGGCAAGAACTGCCTGGAGGCTCCTGTGGATTTCAGCGGCTTCTTCGTTGGAGGAGACTAATGCCTGTGCTTGGGCGGATTCACTTTCAGATGTCAAACCTAAAGAATAATCGAATAATAGCTGTTCTTGATCGTTGCCAAGTGAATTCATTTGGCCTCCTTATCCCCGTCTGATGCCTTCCAGTCTTTTGCGAAACGACCAACGGCTGTATGCAGCCTGCTTTTCACTGTACCTATGGGTATACTGAGAATCTCAGCCATTTGTTTGTAAGAAAATCTGTTAAAATAGGCTAAAACTAAGATTTCCCGGAGGTTCTCCGGCATATTCGCTATAACTTGCTCAACACGCAAGGCGGTCTCGGTCCTTTCAAGATTCTCGGAGGGCATTCTGCTGTCGGATGTGATGGCGTTGAGGACGTCGCCGAATGACAGATCCTCGGAATCGGCTATCGTGCCTATCGGGACAGCAGCCGTGCGCTGCCATTTGCGAAGAGCGTCCTTTGCCTTATTGGCGGCAATGGTGAACAGCCAGGGACGCAAGGGTCGGCTGTGATCGAAGCTGTCTCGGCTGGTAAATAGCTGGAGGAAGGTCTCCTGAAAGACGTCCTCCACGAGGTCCCGGCGGTTGAGAAACTGCCTTAAGAATGCGTAAAGGCTGTTCTTGTAACGGGTTACAATTTCACGAAAAGCGGCCTCGTCGCCGGCGGCATAACGGGCGAGAAGCTCAGCATCGCTAAATTTCTTCCAACCAGGATCCATAACCTCAGCACTCAACGGAAAAGGACAAACAATAGTATTATAAGCAATCAAGGAGTATTTTGAAGACCTAATTGCATGTAATTTCTGCCAAAGGCACAAATATATTGGGTTCTTCCGAATAATGGATAGGTGTATTTCGCGACTCGGAAGACCGAGAAAAATCGTTTGGGGCCCCAGAGGTCC
>JAGMDR010000338.1 GCA_023128595.1 Planctomycetota bacterium
ACTCCAAGGCCCTGACCTGCAACGGCCACCTACTCATTAACCGGATGAAGCATAAATTGTCGTGGAACAAGAGCGGAGAAGGGTGTGAATATAGGCAGTTTAGCAGGGCCGAAAGGTATGAGACTCGGCCGATTATCCGGGAGTAATGCGGCTTAGATCGGCCCCGAACGTGGAGAAATCACAGCAAATCGACCAGAATCCCTCAAAATCCCCACTCCGCGTGCTATTCGGCAGGTTGGCCATTCGAATTCACTCAACATGCGACGTGCGCACTATGGACTATGATATACGAGCGATAATCTCATCGGGTATGTCGAAGTTCGCATACGCATTTTGAACGTCGTCGTGGTCTTCGAAGGCCTCCATCAGCGAAATTATTCTCTTAGCGGTCCTCTCATCGTTGACTGCCACGGTGTTCTGAGGCACCATCGATATTTCCGCCACTTCTGTGGGTATTTCTTTTTCTGTTAGAGCCTTTTTAAGCTCCTCGAAAGCACCCGGTTCGCAAGTTATCTCAAAAACCTCGCCCGTATTCTGCATATCGTCGGCACCGGCATCCAGGGCGATTTCCAAAAGCTGCTCTTCGTCAACACTGGCGGTATTAACTGTAATAAGTCCTTTCTTACTGAACATCCAGTTGACACATCCGGTCGTCCCCAATGATCCTCCGTGTTTTTCGAAAACCCTCTTGATCTCCGGCCCCGTGCGATTGCGATTGTCCGTCAAGGCTTCGACCATAATTGCAACACCGCTTGGCCCGTAACCCTCGTAGAGCACTTCTTCAAAACTAACGCCCTCTAACTCGCCTGTACCTTTCTTAATGGCCTTTTCAATCGTGTCTTTGGGCATATTCGCCGCTTTGGCCTTGTCGATGGCATAGCGCAAAGTGAGATTCGCAGCCGGGTCGCCCCCACCGCTTTTGGCTGCGACTATTATCATTCGAGCAATCTTGCTCCATACCTTGCCGCGTTTAGCATCAAGGGCTGCTTTTTTATATTTTATGCCCGCCCAGTGTGAATGACCTGACATACTTGCTCCTGATTGAAATCAACATCCAATACAACAACGCTTTTAACGACATACACGCGAAAGGGTATTATACCTCATTTCCCACCGCAGGTAATCCCTTTTTTCCAAAATTGCTTTTTGCTGCCAGTCAACGCCGCATCGATTTTGCCCTGCGTTTGCGTTTGCAGGCTTATCGCCCTGCAAATACACAAGAATGACCAGCTAAATACTCGGTTCAAAGATATTTGCATTCGGGACTTATCAAAATAAGATTCTCTGACGCCCCTGGGAGCCAGCTCACACGAGAGTAACGTAACTGCTTCAAAGAGAGACATTTACAACCGAAGCCCTGAAAATACGTTATCACAAGATTTGGTTGTTTTTTTTCTTGACCAACAGCCGGGGATACTCTACCATAGTATTGTAAGCTACTGATGATGAGCCAAATTGTGGATTGTCTCTATCTTCATTGGTTTTTTGGCTGCTTTGAAAAAGAGACTCACAGGGCGGGAGAAGGCTTGTAAGCCTTTTCCTTGACGGTAGTTAAGTTGCAGAGACACTTTTGGCGTCTTTTGCGAATCTGGTCCAAGACCGGTTCCTGGAGCTTTGTGAGACGCTGAAAAGTGAATTTAGCGTGAAACGAAATCTGCTTGAAAAAAAGCATTCGCTGATTAGCGAGGGAGTGTTGGTGTTGTGCACAGAAATTAGCCAATTGTGGGGAAAACAAGGTTGTCAACGCTGGAGTTCCCACAATTGGAGGGTGTTTTGGCCACAGATAGCTGATTTTGCGCCGCTGCCAAGAAGGATTTCGTAACTTGCTGCCATTTCTTTGGAACTTTCCTGCCGGGAAATCCCACAATTTGACTGGGCTCTCACTCTGCGATAAGCGATAAATCGCAAAGCCGGGATTCTTCATCATTCGGCGATTTTGGACTCTATGACAATTGCAAGGGAAAGGTGGGAATTATGAATATTCTGATGGAGATAGGACCAACGACGGTGGTCAGCGCGCTTGTTATTGGTCTTCTTCTGGGAGGGGCCCTGGTTGCGATAGTGCAGCAGATAATCTCCCGGGCCAAGGCCAAGACATTCGAGCAGGACATGCAGCGCCGGACCGACGGGGCCAAACGTGAAGCAGAGAACATTATCAAGTCAGCTCAGATTGATGCTGCTGCCGAAGCCATCAAGAAGAAAGAGGAATTCAGAGTTGAGGCCGACAAAACCAGGACTGAACTGCACAAAACCGAAATGAGGTTGAGCAAACACGAGGACGTGCTTGACCGGCAGGCGGAGGCGCTCCAGCAGCGGGAAAAAGGATTGAAACAGCAGGAACAAGAGGTCGACAGAAGACTGCACAACGTCGGCCTCAAAGAAAAACAGCTTTCCACCTTGCTTGCACAGCAGAAGAATCAATTGCTCAAAATCACTGCGATGGACCTTAAAGAGGCCAAGGAGCTGCTCTTGAAACGCCTCGAAGATGAGTGTGAACACGAGATGTCAACTCTGATTCAGCGAAAGGTTGAAGAGGCCGGCGAAACGGCCGACGAAAGGAGCCGGGAAATACTCAACACCGCGATTCAGCGCTATGCCGCCGAGCAGACCTGTGAGGCAACCGTCTCAACCGTCGAGATTCCGAGCGATGATATGAAAGGCCGAATTATCGGCAGAGAAGGACGCAACATTCGCGCGTTTGAAAAAGCTACCGGCGTTGACGTCATTGTCGATGACACCCCCGGAATGATAGTCGTCAGCGGCTTCAGTCCCGTCAGGCGTGAGGTCGCCCGTCTATCTATGGAGAAGCTCATCCAGGACGGGAGAATACATCCATCCCGAATTGAGGATCTCGTGGCCCAGACCAGAAAAGACGTCAACCACAAGCTGCTGCAGATCGGCAAGGATGCCGCGGTCGAGACGAATATCAGGGGGTTGAGCAACAAAGTGCTGAGTATGCTCGGTGCCCTGAGCTACAGAACCAGTTATGGCCAGAACGTCCTTCGCCACAGCGTTGAAGTTGCTTTTCTTTCTCAGGTTATGGCTGATGAGCTCGGTCTGGACGGCTCGATAGCAAGGCGGGCCGGGCTGCTGCACGACATCGGCAAGGCAATCGACCACGAGGTCGAAGGCAAGCATCCTACAATCGGCACCAATTACCTCAAGCGCTTCAGCGAATCGCCCATCATACTCAATGCCGTCGCCGGCCATCACGGAGACGTCCCGGCGGATAATCCTTATACTCCACTGGTTGCCGCCGCTGATGCGATAAGTGCATCGCGCCCCGGCGCCAGGAGGGAGACGCTCGAAAGATACATCAAGAGGCTGGAGCAACTCGAGGAAATCGCCAGCGGCTTCAAAGGTGTTGAAAACGCATACGCAATTCAGGCCGGACGAGAAATACGCGTGATTGTGGATGCTAACGATGTGGACGACGCCGCAGCAATGAAAATCGCACGCGACATCGCCAAAAAGGTCGAAGACGAAATGACGTATCCGGGTGAGATCCAGGTAACGCTGCTGCGTGAGGTCCGCTGCATCGAATACGCAAGATAATTGGTCCCGCACCCACTTTGGCTGTGCGGGTAACCCAATAGAGGTGGGTCGGTTGTAGTTTCGTAGGCTGAAATTGAGATTTTGTTTGGAATGCCAAAGTGGGTGCGGGATGAAGCTCAATATTCTTTGCATTGGCGACATAGTTGGCCGGCCCGGCAGGCGTATCGTCGCCGAGAAGCTGAAATCGATGGTAACGGATATGGGCGTCGATTGCGTAATAGCGAACGCTGAAAACGCAGCCGGCGGCTCCGGCCTGACTCCGCAAATCTACGACAAGCTGCTGCGGTACGGCGTAAACCTGATCACATTAGGCGACCACACCTACCGCAAAAAAGAAATAATCACAACCTTGGAAACAGGCGAAAACATCGTTCGGCCCGCAAACCTCTCCGAGCAAGCTGCCGGAAGAGGTTCGGCGATTTATACTACCGGCAAAGGACCAACCGTCGGCGTGGTCTCCTTGATAGGCCGAATCTTTATGAAGCCCGCCGACTGTCCATACAGTGCTATTGACAGAATTCTGCCGCAGCTCGAACAAAAGGCCGACATTATGGTCGTTGATGTCCACGCCGAGGCCACCAGTGAAAAAATCGCAATGGGCTACTACCTCGACGGCAGGGTCAGCCTGTGTTTTGGCACTCACACGCACGTTGTGACCGCCGACGAGAGAATCCTACCGGAGGGCACGGCATATATCACTGATATCGGTATGACCGGGGCGCACGATTCGGTCCTCGGCCGCAAGGTCGAGAATGTCTTGAAGTCGTTTAGGACGCAGATGCCGTTCCCGTTTGAAATAGCTACGAACGATGTTAAAATAAATGGGATTCTGGTCACCGTTGACAGCAATACAAGAAGGGCCGAGCGCATCGAGCGAATCAAAATCGACGCAGACTCACCTGAGACAGCCGGCTACGACAGCGACGACGGCAAGCCGGAATACTTTAACAGCAACTTCTGACAATCGCCGACTGTCCCCTGGGTGCCCTCTTTGCCCAACCGGTTAGATTCTTGACCCATGCCTGCCCCAATTGTGCTTGAAATAAAATCTGCTAACGTTATAATTCACAAAATAAACTGTCCGCCCGGTTGTGGGCGGAGCGTAGCCTGCCACTCCATTTTTCCATAGGGCGGGTTGAAAAGGAATTTCAAATGCTAAAAGCGTGGTGGAAGATTTTTTGGTCTATGGTCTTGGCGGTTGGGGTACTGTTGTCGTTTCTTGTGCTCATTGAAGTACTCAGAGCCTATCAAACGTTGCACGAGTTACATCCTGCTGTAGGTTTTGTATTCCTTGGCGTTTTACTTTGTGGAACAGTATGGATAGTTGGCTATCTTGGAGTGACTTTAGCCTCACGACCAGCCGTTCTTGCGCCTCCGGCCATCACCGATCCAAACAAGCCTACGAATCGCGAGCTTCGCCGTTACGGCAAGTATTTGACCAAGTACATCAGACGGCTCAGTGAAAATGTGGATTTGTCAATTGAGGATAGGGACAAGGCCAAGGAAGATATGTTAGAATTAGCACTCGCACTAAAAACTGGGGACAACAAGGAGGCCCTTTTCATAGCGGTT
>JAGMDR010000339.1 GCA_023128595.1 Planctomycetota bacterium
TTACAATCATTATCGGCTCAAGCATAGCCATCATTGTGTCAATCGTGGACTCGACTTTGCGTTCGTAAAGGTCGCTCGTCCTCTCTAACACAACTGGCAGCGAGCCGCTTTCTTCCCCAACCTGGATCATTTTCACCACTATATTCGGGAAAAAACCCGCTGCCGCTATGCTTAGCGAGATATTCGACCCTTCCATTATATGCTCTCGCGCCCGTACGACGGCGGCTTTAATGATGTCGTTGCCGCTCATGGTCCCCAGAATATCCAGCACCTCAAGCACCGAAACGCCGGCGCCAAGCAAAGTGGCCATCGTCCGGCAAAACGTTACAAGAAAAAGCTGCCGGAATATCTTGCCAAAAACGGGCACACGCAGCCCGATCTTGCTGAACAGATAATGACCTTTCCTGGTCTTACTGAAAAGAACCGCCCCCACTATCACCAAGAGAATCCCGCCGATGAAGTAGTGAAGATTGAACTTCAGCGTGTCGTAAAACGCCATAAATCCCCGCGTAAAGGCCGGCAGGTTCCCCCCGATCTGATCAAATATCACCCGGAAACGCGGGATGATAAACGCCATTATGAATATCACTATCAGAACTATAAATCCGAAGACAAAAATCGGATATGCTACCGCCCCCTTGACCTTTTTGGCCAGTTTATCTCGACCGTCAAAGTATTCCGCTAGGTTACGCAGGGCCTCAGCGAGGTTCCCGCTGCTTTCGCCGGCCATGATTATCGCACAGCACAACGGGTTGAAAACCCGTGGAAATTCTGCAGCACATTCCGAAAACGGCTTGCCTTTCTTGATCTTACCGGACATCTGCTCCAGAACCTCACGGAGCTGAAGGTTCTCAATGTCTTCGCCGGTCGTATCCAACGCTGTTGTGATGGGAATCCCGCCCTCCAACATAGTCGTCAACTGCCAGCACAACGCCGCAAGGTCCGCAGATTTAATCCGCTTGAGGCGCGACTTCTTCACGGCCTGCTTGCCGCCGACCGAAATCTCACTCACACTCACCGGCGTAAAACCCTGCTCACGAAGCCAGCCAAGCACGTCATTGGACGAAATTGCCTGTGTCAGGCCTTCCTTCCGTCTCCCTTTTACGTCTCGAGCGACATACTTGTAATTTCTCATTTACCGGACCTGCCTCATTTGTCAAATTGCCCGTCCCTTGACAACTGCTTTGCAAATAGTCACCACCGACAACGTACAGCCAACAACATCGGCCTTAAAGAACCTTCGGTTTAGCAAAAAACGCCCCTTCGGCTTCGTTGAGCACCACCGCTGGATTATTTCTGAATCCGCCCCTTCAATATCCCCTCCGTCCCGCAACTGCGATTGTGCTGTCTATGTGCAGGCTCTCACCAATTGCCCCCCCCCGGAGCTCCCACCGGCCGATCTGCCCACTGAACCTAACCCTTTTCTGAAAACGTTACGCTCAAGACCTCTTCGGCCGTCGTTAGCCCCTGCAGCATCTTACTTACGCCACTTTCCAGAAGACCCCCGTAGCCCTTGCCGCGCGATGCCGCCCTTATCTCGGCCTCACTCTTGCCCGCTACTATCATTTCGCTCATCTCGGCGTCCACAACGAGGAACTCAAATACCGGCAGCCTGCCTAAGTAACCCGTCCCCCCGCACGCCTTGCAGCCTTTGCCATGGTAGAAAACCGCGTCCCTGACCTGCTCGGCGTCAATCTTCAGATGCTTGAGAACTTCTTCATTTAAGCTCGTCGGCTCTTTGCAGCGATTGCATATCTTCCTTACTAATCGCTGTGCAATAATCATATTCAGACTCGAAGCCAGCAAATAACGCTCAATCCCCATATAAATCAGTCTGCTTATCGCGCTCGGCGCATCGTTCGTGTGAAACGTGCTGAGCACCAGGTGTCCTGTCAGAGACGCCTTTATTGCTATCTCAACTGTCTCCTTGTCGCGAATCTCGCCTATCAGAACTATGTCCGGGTCCTGTCGAAGAATCGCCCGCAGGCACTTTGCAAAATCCAGATCAATTTCCGACTTGACCTGAATCTGGTTGATGCCCGCAAGACGATACTCAACCGGGTCCTCGACAGTTGTAATATTCTTCGTCGGGTCCTTAAGATAATTCAAAGCAGAGTACAGAGTCGTGCTCTTACCGCTGCCGGTCGGACCCGTCACTACTATGATCCCGTGAGGCTGTGATAACATATTCTTGAACTCTTCGAGCAGCCCCGATTCAAACCCGAGTTGACCCAGATCGTGGTTCACCGCAGCCGCGTCAAGAATCCGCATCACCACCTTCTCCCCGTATATCGTCGGAATCACCGATACTCGAACGTCTATCGCTCGACCAGGCGCCTTTATCTTGAACCGACCGTCCTGTGGAAGCCGCCGCTCGGCAATGTTCATCTGGGAGAGTATCTTTATCCTCGCCGTTACCGCAGCCTGCATCTTCTTGGCCGGCGGAACCATATTGCGAAGAACTCCGTCAATTCGCATACGAACCACCGTTGATGTCTCCTGAGGCTCGATATGAATGTCACTCGCCCTGCTCTTGACCGCCTGGCTCAAAAGCAGGTCCACGAAACGAATCACCGGCGCCTTCGTCGCCGCTGCTTCGCCGCTGATGTCCGGCTCGGCGAGATCTTCCAGAAGTGCATCGTCGTCTGCTTCGTCGCCGACCTCGATCTCAACCAGATCACGAAGCTGCTGTTCCTCGATGTCCGAGCCGTGATAAACCAGACCTATCGCCCGCCGTATCTCCCGTGGTGAGCTGATCGCTGCTTTTATCTCACGCTTCATCTTCAGCGTGACCGTGTCTATTGCGATTACGTCAAGAGGGTCGGCCATCGCTATCAGAACTCTACTGTCCTCTTCACCAAGGACCACAAGGCAGAATCGCTTGGCGATACTCTCAGGCAGGCTGCGTGCGATGCTCAGATCTACCTTGCCTATGTCATCAAGAGTCACGTAATCCATCGACAGATGTTCGGCCAAGGCGTGAGTGATGTCTTCGTCGCCAAGCATATTCAAACGAAGAAGAATCTCGCCAAGACGCCCACCCTCCTGCTGCTGGGCGTTCAGCCCGTCCGCGAGCTCTTCACGCGTTAGAAGACCCTTCGAGACAAGCAGCTCCCCAAAAAGAAGGTTGGTCCTTGACTGAGAAGCCTCAGAGACCATTTGCGCGGAATCCATTCGATCACCTCTACCTTGAGCATCACCGTCCATCGGCTATTCGTCTCCATAAATTGCAGACACCCGGCTTCTAACCACTCCACCGTAGCTGCATACTATGAGTACAAGGCTTGAGATAAGTTTTGCCGGTTCACCCTCTTCTCCAAGCTGTGCTTCTTCAAAGCATAGTATCATATAAATTATACGCGAAAACCCATAAAACGCAAACAAAAAAATCGGCCCTTCTGCCTCATTTTGGAGTCGATGAATACTCCCGACAACCGGTTTATCGGATAAAAAACGCTCCTCCTTTGGCCAAATCCTGCCCTCTCAAGAATACCCGTAGTCTAACACTCATACCCTTAACACTCAATGCGCCCCGTTCAAAGATGCAGCCTAACCACTTAATAATAAAGACCTTAGAGCATGAATCCGCCGCAAAAAACCCCCGATAAAACGAGACTGTAGCATCTTTACAGAGT
>JAGMDR010000034.1 GCA_023128595.1 Planctomycetota bacterium
TACGGGTTGAACGATTGTTTACCATGCTGTTGCCTTAAAGCGTTCAATCCAAAAGAGTTAAGGGTATTGTTCTCGATCAGACCACCAACTTTTATGTAGTTGATCCCTATTTATCAGCCGCATCCCGCGCCTTGATCAGCATCTTTATCCAAACACCAACATACTTCCCGTGGTCGTGGTACGTCCGTCCGCTCACAAGATTCCCGTCCACGACGCACGCCTCGTTCACAAACGTCCCCCCGCAGACTTCTAAGTCGAACTTGCACTTAGGCACCGTCGCCATCCGCCGACCCTTCACGCACCCCGCATACGCCGGTATCTCCACTCCGTGACACACGGACGCTATCGGCTTGTTGGCCTCGAAGAAGTGCCGGGTGATCCGCACCAAATCCGGGTCGTATCGCGTGTACTCCGGAGCACGACCGCCGGAGTAGAATATCCCTAAATACTCTTCGGGCTTTACGGCTTTGAACGCAATATCCGCCGCAATAGTATAACCGGCGAACTCGCGCGTGACCTGCCCGTCCCAGTCAGGCGGAATCTCGTGCATCACCATGTGATAACGCCGCTTCTCGGGCCCCGCCACCACCGGCTCGAAACCATCCTCCTGCAAACGGTAATACGGATACAGCGTATCAACCGTCTCCGTCGCATCCCCAACAATAACCAGCACCTTATTCATAATACCCTCTCTTTGCTGTAGCGCGCAAGTCGCGTGCGCTTCACTTTTTACTCTTCTCAAATAGATGAGCTTGTGTGACTGTCGTCCCCGGATTTTCCGTTCCCTTCGGCGCCCTCTTGAATGTCACGTTGACCTGGCCCAGCGGCGGACACTCTATCTCCTTGCCCTTTAGCAGCTCCTCCACTGTCCGAACCTGCAATCGTGGATACCCCTTCTCGCGCCAGGGCGATTTGTAGAGCCCCGCGCTTGCTGCTTCTCTGCGCATCGGGCCCGTCGGCTCCTCCATCGAGATAAGCACGCCCATCTCCGCCTTTTCCCGTTCAACGACCCCACACAGGTCCCGCACATCCTTCACTCCAACCTTCCCCGACTTTACCGAAAGGACAACCTGCTTGGTCTTTGCCTTCTTGTTGTCTGCCTCGTCGTGGAAAAAAAGGCGTCCGTCGATTCCTCTATCGGCCCCTTTCTTGCCTTCTGCCGGCCGTGCGCCCACGAGCCCAAGCGCCCACCATTGAAACTGATAGCGGTCCATTTCAGCCAGGGCCCTGGCGTCCGGCAGAGAAACCGGCTCGCCAACCACCTTGTACTTGGCTTTAGCTCCGAACGTGTCCCTGAGCCTGTGCTTCATCAGCGCAACAGCCAGATGAGTTATGTCGATCCCTATCCATCGGCGCTTCAGCCTTTCCGCAACCACGACCGCCGTCCCGCACCCGCAAAATGGATCAAGCACCACATCTCCCTCGTTACTGCTGCCCCTGATTATCCGCTCAAGCAGCGCTTCCGGCTTCTGCGTCGGGTAACTGAGTCGCTCTTTCGCGCTCGTCCCAATCGGATTTATGTCCTCCCAAACATCACGACATACAGCCTTGTGATACCACATCTTCTTCTCTTCATCGAAGTACTCCGGATATTTAGCACTGTAATTATACCTCTTCATTTGCCAGGACTTATAGTATTGCCTCTGGAACCTATAATCCTTTGTCTTCGAGTAAAACAGAATAGTATCGTGCTTCTTCGCGAATGTTCTCTTGCTAACCCCCCCCGTTCTATAGCCCCAAATAATCTCATTGCGAAAATTGCCCGGCTGAAAAACGGCATCCATGATTAGCTTTAGGTAATGACTCGCCGTAGGGTCACAATGGAGAAATACCGACCCGCTGGCTTTAAGGACTCGGCGCAGCTCAAGAAGCCGAGGGGCCATCATTGATACGTAGGCCATCATGTCGCTTTCCTGGAGAAATTTTCGCAAGCCCTGCATTACGAGCGAGACATGCTCTGGCCCGCCCTCAACCACCTCCTGATACGACCTTGCGGCCGTCTGATCCCATCTCCACGTGTCCCCAAACGCCTTGATCTGCGCAGCGGCTCTGCTGCCGTTTTGCTCCGCGAACAAAACGTTGTAGTTCTGCTCACTCTTGAAAGGCGGGTCAAGATAAACCAGATCCACGCTCTCATCGCTTATGTACCGCCTCAGAATGTCAAGGTTGTCGCCGTAGTATAGAACATTATCTGCCATCGCTCAGCTCCATATGCCGTTCCGTGCCTCACAACTCCGCGACAGAATAACCGCCAATCCCCTTTTCCGCCACAAAAAAACTTCCGGTACCACTCGGGCTTTCTCCCGCCAACTCGCGCAAATAATCAATCATCAATTCCCCGGTGGCATCCTCAAGTAACTTGAGGATGGCCGGATACCGTCTCGACCGCTCGGGACCCAACCTTCATTCACCAATTACCAATCAAATTCGGCCACAATCGGCGTATGGTCGCTCGGCCGCTCGGAAAGCCGCGGCTCTTTGTCAATATAGCACGCTAAGCTCTTCTCCGCCAGCCCTCTGGTCGCCATAATATGGTCCAGGCGCCACCCGAGATTCCGCTTGAGCGGATTCCTCACGCGATAGTCCCAGTAAGTATATTGCCCCGCCTCCTTGCAGTGCATCCTGAACACATCCACGAATCCCCACTCCACGACTCTATCCAACGCCTTGTGAACCTCCGGATGGTAGCACACGTGGCCCAACAATGTTACCGGGTCGTAAACATCAATAGGCAGCGGCGCGATGTTCAAGTCCCCAACCCACACGACAGGGTCCGTCGGCTTGAATTTCTTCTCGAAGAACGTCCGCAGCCGTGCAAACCAGCTCAGCTTATAATCAAACTTCTGCGATTCCGGCAAATAGCCCTGTGGAACATACGTATTGACGACCGTAATTCCGTCAACCTCCGCCCTTATCAGCCGGGCCTCGTCCCTCGGCTCCTCGTCGAACCCGCTTGCTGCGTTCTTGATTTCGCTCTTACTGAATATCGCCACCCCGTTATAGCTCTTCTGCCCACAGAAAGCATACTTGTATCCGATCTCGTCGAACGCCTCCGCCGGAAAATCCGCATCCTGAACCTTCGTCTCCTGCAGCGCAAGAACATCGGCCTGTGACTCCACAAGCCACCCCACCACTACGGGCAGCCGCACTCGCAAGGAATTAACATTAAAACTCGCAACTTTCATTCGGCCCGTCTCCAAATCGCAAATCGCCAATACTCAAACTTATCTGCCCCAAAACTCTGCTCGCTCTTGCCAGTACCACAGGACGTTGTATAATACTATCAGGATATCTATTGTTTTCTACAATTATCTTCGAATGTCCTTATGAAGATGAGCTCATCGCGAACAAACGAGTGTTCATCAGAACGCGTGTCGATTTGATGAAAACAAGCTGGCTGATTTTGCTCTTGGCGGCCGGCCCGCTCCTGGCCATGCCCACCGGCCGTCTCGAAATCTGCTCTCACCACCCTTATTACTTCTGCGACGGCGACAGGCACATTCTCCTGGTCGGCGTCTCTGACCGCCAGTTGTTTTCGATATGGCGAAACGACAAGGGCTTCTCCTGGCAGAAATATCTCGACGACCTCGCCGCCCATCATATCAACTATGTCCGGCAGGATGTGTTCGATTGGGGCAAGCTTTTGGCGCCACAAGAATACCCCGCCCAGCTCTCAAGCCCCGCCTGGCTCTTCGCTCGCACAGGGCCGGGCAAGGCCATTGACGGTAAACCGAAGTTCGACTTGACGAAGTTCAACCGGTCGTATTTCGAAAAACGGCTAAAGCCGTTTTTGCGCGAGGCAGTGAAAAGAGGCATTTACGTCGAGCTGACCCTGTTTGAAGGCTTTAGAGCACGTGATGATTTTGAACACAGCCTCTATGCCGAGGCGAACAACATCAATCGGCTCGGCCTGCGACCCGGCTCAGTCACTTGCGATGCAGCCCTCGATAATCCCCGCCTGCTCTCCATCCAGCAGGCCTACGTCGATAAGGTCCTCGCCGAGACCTCCGAATTCGGCAACGTCATCTACGAAATAGCAAACGAGAGTGGCGGGCGGCGATGGGTAGCGCACTTCATCGACTACATACACAACCACGCGACCGATCCCAGCCGTCTCGTCTCGGCCGGCGAGCAGTCCACTTCCTTCGACCCTCGCACGGGCGCCAATGACATTGTCGCCAAACACCGCGACAAAGGCGGCTTGTACGCAACCGACTCCGACGTCCGCAATCATCACGAATCGCTGCTGAGCTTCCGCGTCAGCAAGCCCGTTACCCACAACGAATACTTCCTATACGCCAACGCAAGCACCGACGACGTCAACTTCCCCCGCAAGATGATCTGGGCCGACTTCACCGCCGGCGGGCACTCCAATTTCTTCGACTTTGCCTTCTGGCGCGGTACCGGGCGAACACTTGACGACGGCCTGCCCTCGCGCTCGCCACCGCCCGAGATCCTCTACGGCGCCCAATACCTGCTGGATTTCCTCTCCTTAAATAAAGTCGAGTTCTGGGCGATGACCCCGCATGATGAATTGGCCGCTGTCGAGCCAAAGAGTAAGCATTACGTCTTCACCCTCGCCCGCCCCGCCGAGCAGTATATCTGCTATTGCCTCGGCGACGGCCCCGTTACCATCGCCCTGGATCTGACCCAGGGCTCCTTCACCGCCCACTGGTACGACCCAAAGTCAGGGCGATTCATCACCCCGCCAAAACAAATCACAGGCGCCGCCCGCTCCCTCCTCCAATCCCCGCCCTTCCGCCAGGATATCGTATTATTCGTCTCCAAAACGAAACCCTGACCACAAAACCTTGTTTGTCCGGCAGCTCCCTCCACCGCCCCCTCACGCAAGCTCATCTACCTCCCTCTTCTCAGATTTGCTCTTACTCTTACCGGATATGTCTTTTATCGCTGCAGGACTCTCAGCTATCTGCCCTATGATATCGATCTGCCCGGCCGCCGAGCCGCTTTTGCCCTCCTGGATCTTATCGATTATCGCGTAAGTTTCCACCATCGCCAACAGGCTCAAGAGAAAGCTCAGCGTGCTTTCCGCACCCTGATTGATGTTAACGCCCCCGCGCATCAACCCATCGTTGCACCCCTTGGTCCTAAAATCATAAAGCTCAACGTGGAGGTCATTCGCGCCCAAGAACCAGTCAAACGCTTTTCTTTGCAACCTCAGATACTTGTTGTCTCCCGTCGCGTCGTAAGCCGCCCTCAACATCATTACCGTGCTCGCCGCCTCTATCGGCAACTGGTCAAACGCGGCCTTTGTCCGCCTCCGTTCATACCATCCCTTGCACCCCACAAAGCTAAAATGCTCCCCGTTGAAAGTATTCGCCAACAGGAATTCACACGTATTTTTCGCCACCGCCACGTATTTCTCATTTCCCAAAGTCGATCCGGCCACAAACAGCGCATGGCTCAGCACCGCGTTGTCATAAGTCAGCGCATCCTCGAACCACTGCCAATCAGGCAGACTGTTCTCCTCGTACTGGGCCACAAGACCGTCCGCCGCTATCTCCAGCAGCCGCTTGATGTCACTGGCGCCAGGGAACTGCTTGAGATAATCCGACATACCCAATATCGAATAAGCCATACCTCGTGGATACTGCCTCTGGACCCGACCTACCGATCTGTCGAAGCAGTCCTTGAGGATCGACAAATACGCCGGCGACGGCGGCTTCGCCATAACCATCCCGAACGCCCACAGTACCCTTCCGAACGCATCGTTTGTCGGCTCATTCTCGGCCCATGTCCTGTCGAAATTCATAAAGTTCTTGATTGAGCCGTCCTTATTCTGTGAGTGCATAATAAAGGACAGATACGTCTCAAAAAGCCCCAGCGCCTCGGCCCCTGGATGCTGGGCGTAGTACTCAGCCATCGCAATCACGGCCCTGGCATTATCATCCGTGCAGTAGCCGTGTTCCCGGTTCGGTATCGTAAACTTCGCGTGCTGGCACAGCCCCGTATCGTCGGTCAGCCTCTTGAGGTGCTTCAGCGAAGGCTCCGGCACTTCAATATTCGATATCGTCTCGGCCGCCGAAAGCGGTGTCTTCGCCGCAACGCGAACAGGCAGTCGCTTGGCACTGAACAGCTTCCAGTAGATCTGCCCGATCTTCGGCCACGTCCTCGACCTGCCGTACTCGTATGCCCGCCTCCGAAGAGAATAAAACAGCGAATCATTCTCGAGCAGCTCCACAATTGCATCACCAATTTCTTTCGAGTCACCCGACTGCACCAGCTTACCTCTCCCGTCCGCTAACAGCTCCATCGCCGCCCAATAAGGCGTCGAAACCACCGTCTTGCCCGTGCCCACCGCAAAAGACAGCGTGCCGCTGGTCAACTGCTTCCTGCTCAAATATGGCGTGACATAAATGTCCGCCGCACACAAAAAGTTGTGAAGCTCCTGGTCGCTCACAAACCTGTTGTGGAAGATCACGTGGTCCTGCAGCCCTAAATCTTTCACCAGCCGTTGCAGAGAGAACCTGTACGATTCGCCGTCATGCTTGAGCACGTTCGGGTGTGTCATGCCTAAGACAATATACAAGACAGACGGCTCAGCCTTGATTATAGCCGGCATCGCCCTAAGCATAACCTCTACGCCTTTATTCCTATTAAGCAGCCCGAACGTCAAAATCGTCCTCCGCCCTTCCATTCCGAACTTGTGCTTATAGTAGTTGCTGTCAACAAAAGGCAAATCCGGTATCCCGTGCGCGATCAGCTCCACCTTTTTACCCGAGACTGCATAAATCTCGCGCAGCATCGTGACCCCGCGCTCGTTCATTGTGATTACTTTGTACGAAGCGCTGCAGACCTCAACCAATGCCTTGTGATAAGCCTGATCCGGGTCATCGAGGACCGTATGCAGCGTCGTGATTATGGGGGCCTTTAGTCTGTTCAGGAGCAGGCTCAGATACGCCCCCGCTTCACCGCCGAACAGCCCGAATTCGTGCTGAACCGACACTAAGTCAACATGGCTGAAGTTGATATAATCAGCCGCACAGATATAATCACTCTTCACGTTTTGCCGGATCTCGAACTTCACCGGATCGTCGTACTTCAGGTCGTTGTCCGACCGCATTGCCACCACCAGCGGCTCAAATTCCCCTTTCGCCGCCGCCGCCGTACTTGTGATAAGATCGGACGTAAAGGTCGCAATTCCACACTTTCTCGGTAGGAACGAAGAAATGAAAACCACTTTCTTCTTCGCACGTTTACCCATTTGCAATATCTGCCTTTCTATACCCACACAGCGGGCTGCTTCATTCTACGGGCAGTCTGTTGTTCTGTCAAGCAAATTGACTCTTCCGCCGAGCATTATGGGGCTCGATTTGGCCGGTCAGCACGCAAGCAGGGCTCTCAAAAGCCCACAATAGTCAATATGCCTGATTTTCCAGAATTTCTTGCCAATTTTTCTTTTTTTTTCATACCATAGAGCGGCAGATTCGTATAATATACTACCAATTTAGTAGGAATAGCCTGGAACCGGTAGTTATGAAGCTTTCTACACGCACAAGATACGGGGTCAGAGCCATGCTGGACCTGGCGGAAAACGCCAAAAAAGGCCCTTTGCAGCTCAAAATCATTGCTCAGCGTCAGGATATATCAGCGAAGTACCTTGAGCAATTGATGGCCATACTCAAATCCGCCGGATTGGTCAGAAGTATCAGAGGCGCAAAAGGCGGCTATGTCCTTGCCAAAGACCCCAATCAGATTAGACTCAATCAAGTCTTCCATTGCCTCGAAGGACCGGTTACTACCGCCGAATGCGTCGAAAACGAAGATTACTGCCGCCGGACCGCCGACTGTGCCGTTAGGCACGTCTGGATACAGGTGCGCCAGGCTATTGAAGATGTCTTGCAATCCACCACACTACAGGATTTGACTGACAAGGCCAAAGAGCAAGGAATGCCGGATTATCAAATATGAGAAAACAGAAAGGCCACCATGAGCGCAGTATTTGAAAACATCACAGCGGCTGTCGGCTTTACGCCATTGGTGAGAATCAACAAGCTCGGCTCACCCAATGCAAGCATCCTGGCCAAGCTCGAGTCATATAATCCCTGCGGCAGTGTAAAAGACAGAATCGCAAAGTCCATGATTGAAGCTGCCGAACAAGCCGGCTTCATAAAACCCGACACCGTCATAGTTGAGCCCACCAGCGGCAACACCGGCATCGGACTCGCATTCATTTGCGCTGCAAAGGGATATCAATTGGTGCTCGCAATGCCCGAATCGATGAGCATCGAGAGAAGAAAGCTCCTCAAGCTCTTCGGCGCCGAAATCGTTCTCACTTCCGCCGAGCTTGGCATGGTCGGAGCCGTGGAAAAGGCCGAGCAGATTGTCGCTGAAAACCCAAATTCCTTTATGCCCCAGCAGTTCAAGAACCCCGCAAATCCACAAATTCACAGATGTACAACAGCAAAAGAAATCTGGATGGATACCGACGGCAAAATCGACATCTTTGTCTCCGGCGTCGGCACCGGCGGGACCTTGACCGGATGCAGCGAAGTCCTCAAAGAGCACAACAAGGACCTCAAAACCGTAGCCGTTGAGCCGAAGGATTC
>JAGMDR010000340.1 GCA_023128595.1 Planctomycetota bacterium
TGCACGTGGCACGAAATTCTCACGTGGTTCGGCTACAGAAGCATAGGATTCTACCCGGAATTTCCCTCTGCGTTTTCGTGGGAAGATACGTTTTCAAATCTCTTAGGGACGCACATCGGCTCGACGGCCCTGAGAGATGCGGGGCACGAATATGACGAAGCGATGACTATAGCGATTTACCGGGAACTAAGAAAGCTGGATGTTCAGCCGAGGCGCACGGCGATACGAGCATCCGAGGACGTAAAAGGACTGTGGTACTCCGGCGAATTCCTGTTCCTTGTTGAGATGAAAGGGAGGAATTTTGATATAGGCTTGGATGATGGTTTTGTTACACCGTGGCTTGTTCGGTCCATAGCAGAGTGCGCAGGGGCCAAAGCTCAATCATATCCTGCGCCCGGTCTTTATTTCCTCGCCGACTATGGATTCTCAGTCAAGCTTGAAATCGAACCGCGGGAGCTGGAAAAAGGCAGGGTCCTGAAGATCGTGTATCCGGATTCGAAGAGGAGAAGAAAGCGCCTTGAGCCGGCTATTCACTTTGGCCCAATTATGGACTATATCAGGCGAGATGCAGAAAAGAGATATGGTCGTGATCCGAAGCTGGGGAGCGATAAATGAAAGACGTCTATCACACTCCTGGAGCAAAAGTCGGCACGGCAGTGTTGTGCTTTTTCATAATCTTCCAGGGCAGTTGTGCCCACCGCGTAACGTTCCTTGACGGCAGCGGAGCAAAAAGACGTCCGCGAGGCCGGGTAGGACGCTACGCCAGCACGACGGTAGGCACGATTTTTGCGGACCCCGAACATTTAGGGTCACATGGATACAGTAACGGCCAGTTGGAAAAGACCGGCATAGTATATACGTGCAAGGCGGGGCACGTTGACATTGCTCATGTGCGTAAAACTGCCGACTGGACGGCATTCCTTGCAGCGAATACCTTAGAACAACTAAAGAGAAATGAAACTGAATTTTCATTCAAATTCAAAGAGCCTTCACGGTATTTTGTACAGCTTACCTATCCGGAATTCTGGAGAGATATGCCTGAAGCCGAAAGAGACCGCACTGCACGTGATGTCGCCATCAGACTTGCGCAATACTTTGCCTATGCCGGGGCCACCTGGCATGAGATCCTTACGTGGTTCGGTTACAGGAGCACAGGGGTATATCCGGAGTTTCCGTCCGCGTTTTCATGGGAAGACTCGTTTTCAGACCTTCTTGGGGCCCACATAAGCGCAGAAGCCCTCAGAGATACCGAGCACGAATATGATGAAGCAGTGACACTGGCTCTTAACCGCAAACTTGAAGAGCTGGACGTTCAGCCGAGGTCCACTGCAATACGTGCATCCGAGAAGGTAAGGGGGGTGTGGTTTTCAGGTGACTTTCTGTTTCTTGTCGATATGAAAGCGAGGAATTTCGACATAGGTCTGGATGACGGTTTTGTCACGCCGTGGCTCGTCCCCTCTCTGGCTGAATGTGAAGGAGCCCGGCCTTGGTCCTATCCGGTCCCCGGCCTTGATTTTCTTTCCGAGTATGGATTCTCAGTAAAATTTGAAATCGAACCCAAAGAGCTGCAAAAAGGCAAAATCCTGAACATTGTCCATCCGGTCCGGAAAGAAAGAAAAGAACGCATTGAACCCGCTGTTCATTTTGCTGCAATCATGGACTATATCAAGGAAGATGCCATAAAAAGGCATGGCTACGACGTGTATCCAAGTCGCACAATCTCGCAAGTACAATCTCAACCCGGCTCACAACAACCACATAAAGAACGGCCTCCGGGTGACGAAGCCGGCACGTCGTCATCTACTGAGGGTATTGTTGACGACCTCAATAATGATAACGTTGTCGACTTCCGGGACGTTCTTGTACTGGCGGATGCGTGGCTGGCGCAAAGTGTACCGCCGACCGAGAAGATCAAACAAAGGTAGCTCTTCGCAGTATTCCGAAGTTGGCCGCCTTGCCGCCCCCCGGCCGAACCTGCAGTATCCGTGTGGGGCAAAAGTCGGGAGAGGACCAGAAGGGCCTTTCCCACTCTCGCAGCTCACTAAGGGCAGTATAGTCGATGGCCAAGGGATTGTCAAGTAAAACGCCAGCGACCGCGATTCAAATCGGGACCAACGGCCCCTTGATCTCGAAATGAATTATTGCAGCCTATGGCCTGCGTTTTCTCAGGACTAACCCGCCAAGACCGAGCAGTAAAAGTGTCGTTGGTTCGGGAATGACATTGGCCTCGAAGTTGTCGAAATAGACGGCGTAGTAACTGCCTCCGGAGGAGACACCATAGGCAATAACGAATGTTATATCAAACGAATCTCGCGTGAACTGGATTCGGAGGACATCGCCTGCACTAAACTCCGGCGTGACAGCCCACTCGAGCATCGCCCCGCCGGCGTTGTACACCTCGACCGCCGCGAAGTCGCTCACACCATCGCCTATTACATCTATGGCCACGCTGTCGGCGGGATCGTAAAGCTGTACGCCAAGCATAGCGAAAGGGTAAACCCAGGTTTCGTTCCTTGGCTTACCGTATGCGTCGGCGCCTGCGGCGCTGCTGCCGAAAACGTTCGTTCCGGTGCTGGCAAATGCGGGGTCGTAGGCCTGGCGCGAATAGACCTTGCCGTCGAGTTCGGGTACCCCCGCCTCATATAGCGCAGCCAGCCTCACCCCAGGAAAAACGTTGCTGATGTCGGCGCCCGGCGTATGAGAGTCAGCATCTACAAACACCAGCTTCCCGGAAGCCGTCGAAAGCATAATCAATAAAATTAAAGCAACCGCTCGTATTTGGAGTTTAGCTCTCATTTTTTGCACCTTCCTCCAAAGAAGGCCCTTTCATCACTGCTCTCAACGACTGTAGCCGATTTTGAGGAACATGTCAAGCAATAAGTCCTGTAAAAAGAGGCTCTCTTTGCAGGAACGAGGAATACAGCCCCACAAACCGGCTCCGTGACCCAAGATCGTTCCGGTGCAGGTGGGACTCATGCTTGAGATTCATAAGTGCGAAGGTCATTGCGTTTTGTCCGCGCCAATTTATTTCCTATATTTTACTTAGATGGCTGTCATAGAAGCATTTTCCAAAATCTGCCGTTAATATGATACGTTCTGGAGGGGCAGAATGATGTCTCGCATATACCGCAAAGGCGTAGCGCTTATACTATCGATGATATTTGTGCTCATATTTTCCGCACTGGCCGTCGCAATGTTCTCAGTGTCCAGCACCAACATTCAAATAGCCGATAACCATCACAAGATGAACCTCGCATTCGCCAGCGCCGAGTCGGGCCTGGATGTGATGCGATACTGGCTAAGTCGTGTCAAGATGCCGAGCTCAACGCCGGAGTCTCACTACTATTCTGCAATAGCCCATGACCTGAGAGGTGATCTGTATGCCAACTGCATCACGAACGTTATGATAGATGACGGCTCAATTCCAACAGTCACACTGGACTCGGCGGGCAAACAGAGCTTCAGCGGCAAAATCCTCATCGATCCGAGCCAGCCCTGTGTTCTGCAGGTCTATATCACAGGCAGCAGTGGAGGAATCAGCCGGACGATACGAGTCGATTACGACATTGCGCCCTACGAATACCCTATTTTCAATTTCGGCCTGGCAACAAAAGGCCCTCTGCATTTCCCCGGGAATCCCAGGCTGATCGGTGCAAACGAACTCTGGGAAGCGGACGTTTACGTCGAAAGCCCGGGTGACCCGACCGCACTCTTTGTCGGGGGCAACACGAACTTCGACGGCGACATCAATATCAGCAACCCTGTAGCCACCGCTGATTTCATTGGTGATGTTCTCATAGCCGGCGAGCAGGGTGCATCAGCAATAGCGAATCACGTCTTTATAGGCGTGGAGACCCCGGAATTCCCCGTTCCCGACACAGACCGTTTCAAACCATACGCAACAGGAGATGTGATTGATTCATTGACCGACCTTAGCAAGGGCATGACTGTTACTAATGGGATCATAGCGGCCGGCACCAATCCCACTTTTGCCGGCAGTGTCATAATCGAGGGAATTTTATTCATCGAACCGTCCAACGTCGTCACATTCGGCCGCAACGTGGACCTGCGGGGCATCATAGTTGCCGACGGCGATGTGGATGATCCGGGCGCCAACAGAATAAACTTCGAGGGCAACTTCGGCACCAATCCGCTTCCCGGTGACGCTGAGTTCGATGCAATACGGGGCGAAGTCGGTTCTTCAATTATTGCTCCGGGCTTCGGAGCCTCTTTTTCCGGCAATTTCTCCACGTTGTCGGGCGTCATGGCGGTCAGCGGCGTGCACTTCTCGGGCAACTGCAGCGCACTTGTTGAGGGCACGATCATAAATTACTCCGACACACCTGCGGTGATCGAGGGCAACGCCACGATGACATTCGACCGAATAGACAGCACGAAGGTCCCGGCCGGCTTCGATACCCACCGCGTGCTAAATTACAATCCCTCCTCCTATACGGTAGTTCATTGACGTAAGCTAACACCCGGTCATATATCTTCTTTCGCGCAGGCATGACCATGAATCGGGAGGAGCTAATCATTATGCTCACTGTTCTTGCGGTGGGAACCGTTGTCATCATACTGTTGGTGGTCAGCGGATTTTGATGCTTGCAGGGACACTGTTCTTCAGCAGAGCCGCCCCCGGCGTCGATCCGCTGCCCCGGAACATCCTTGTAAAAATGACATACCCGAATAATAATAGAGTCGATTCGACAAATGGTGTTGTGCGCCGTACTTGCACCCTCGCAGCCGAACACGATATCATCCACGAGCTTGCCCTCAAACGGAGCCTGTGGAAAAACGGCATCACGGTAATCTCACTGTCGGGCGGGTTAGGCAGACCGTCCGCCGAAATTGACAATTGATTGTTGCCTGTTGTTGATTTAGATGATATTCTACCGATGTTTCAATTTAAGGGCTAAATGGTGGAATTATCGTTGTCAGTGAAGCTTCGAATAGCTGCTGCTGCGGGCGTTGGGGTGGTCTTGATCGGCATTCTGGCGTGGCCGTTGGCCGAACCGTCTGAGCCGTTCGGGCCTGTGCGTCCCGGCAACTTAGCGTTAGGCGGCACTGCAGTTCTGGCGGTCCTGGCCTTTCTGTCCGGCTTGATCGGCTATTTTGTCTCCTGGCCCCACGGTCGGGAAATCGGCATTTTGGCGGTCCCGTCAGGCCTGACTATCTGGGCCATTCGATCGGGTAACATAGCCTCTCTCATGCAGTTAGAACCGGCCCTCGAGCAGCGCCGGGCATTGTTGGCGGCCCTTAGGTGGGAACCGCTTTTCTGGCTGGCAATTGTGGGTATCGGATTCGCCGGCGTGCTTTGCGGTCGGAGAATCCGCTGCGGACCCGGCGCGGCCGGGGCAGAAAACAAACCTAAGTCCAAGTCAAACATATACTTAAATGCGGCTATCGCCCTTGTGGCTTCGGTGTTGATAGCTCAGGTGTGTCTGGGAAGACTCGCTCAGGACATCCAATTCTCGGATAACAGGTTGGGTTCTGTTACGGGCCAGCCTGCCATGGGACAGATCGTTTTCGGGGTTTTGGTCGCCTTCGGGCTCGCCGCTTTTGTCGTCAAGAGCTTCCTCAATGCCGGCTATCTATGGCCGATAATCGCCAGTGCTTTGGTAACTGCTTTTAGTATAATGAGTTACGTCAAGCAAGATGCTCTAAAGCGCCTTGTTCAATATTGGCCGGCCGTGTTCTTCTCAAATCCGATCATCTCAATATCGCCTTTAGAAATGGTGGCTCTGGGGACCCTTGGTTCGATTGCAGGCTACTGGATGGGCATCCGGTACGATTTCTGGCGAAAACACGAGATATAGGACACATCCGGGAAATGGATAGGTGAG
>JAGMDR010000341.1 GCA_023128595.1 Planctomycetota bacterium
AGGCAGCCTATGGACGATTACCTCAGCACCCTCTACGAAGTAATTGAAGATTATCCCGACGTCAGGGTCCACCGCGCGATGAATCTGAGCGTCCAGGGCTTCGCAAACGCAGCCAGGTTCCTGTTTCGAAAATACCCCGAGGCGATCGAGTCAGGCAGACTTCGAATCTACAACAGCATTGTCTCTGACTTGGAGTTTCTATTGTCCAGAGATGCGGTTCTCCTCGCCTTCCCGCACAAACCGAAAAAAGCCGGGTCGCACGCGGGCGAAATCTCCTTCGGAATCTACTGCAAGGACGCCGATTTCGCCAAGAATATAATCCACTGGTATCGAACTTTTCTTGTGGACGCGAGATTTGGATGGATTCGCACCGAGTCCGAGCTAAACGCCACTATCAACGAGCTGGAAGAGGAAAAGTATCAGGACAAAGGTCAGTAGGTCATTGGAGCTGCTGTGCGAACCGTCTCTTAAGCCAAGAATGACAATGTCAGGTTAGGAAATAAACTGTGAATACGGTCTTGCCGGTGGCTGTTGTTGTAGCCTACGTGGCGCTGCTGACCTGGGTAGCGGTGCGCGCACGCGCGGCCAGGCACTTCACAGAGTTCTCACTGGCCGGGAGAACGCTGCCCCTGGCGCTGGTGTTCGGCAGCCTCGCCGCCACCTATGTCGGGCCGGTGTTTTCGATTGGCTTTGTCGGCAGGGGTTTTGCCAGCGGCTTGCTTCTTCTTGGCATAGGACTGGCTTACGCGCTCCAGAACATTCTGGTCGGACTGTTCGTTGCACCGCGTCTAAGACGTCTAAAAGGATGCCACACATTAGGCGATGCCATAGGCCAGAAATACGACCAAAAGTGCCAGGTCCTTGCCGGGGTCATCTCTGTTGGGTTATGCGCCGGCTTTGCTGCGGTTATGGCCAAGGCAGGCGGCGATGTGTTACAAAACATATTCGGCCTTCCACACTGGTCCTCCGTCGTGATAGTCGTGGGCGTAACGGCACTATACACCACCTTCGGCGGCCTCCGCGCCAGCGTAATAACGGACGCCTTTCAATTCTCCGCATTCGCAATATTATTGCCCATCACCCTGCTATGGATATTACGTTTCCATCTCGAGGGCGGGGCCGCTGCTTTTACCGAGCAGGCCTCACTTGCCACCAGCGCCGGGCTCAATTCAACACCATTGATCGAGATAATCGCCCTGTTGGCGGCATTCCTCCTCGGCGAGACGCTTATACCGCCTTATGCCAACCGCGCCTTGGCATCGAAGACAACGCGAGTATCCCAAAACGGATTCATCTTGGCAGGATGTTTTAGTGTGGCCTGGTTTGCAGTCATGATAGCCTTGGGAATCGCTGCACACGGGGTGCCCTCTGCAGCCCAAGCGATAGCAGCCAAAGCCGCCCAGATAGAAGCGATAGGAGCTGAAGGAAAAAGCGTACAAGACTTTGTTCTGTTGATTCTGTTTAAGTCGACCATGCCGGCGGCCGGCTACGCCCTTCTGTTGGTTGTTTTGATCTCGATAATAATGTCGAGCCTTGATTCGCTCCTCAACGCCGGCGCCGTCGCGTTCACGCAGGATATCGTCAAGCCATTTGCAAAAGTGCCGGACAGCACCGCTCTGAACATTGGCCGCTCCGCCACTATCGTTATCGCCTTGACCGCCGCCGCCGGTGCGGTCGCTGTTGACAGCATCATAGACGGTCTGCTTATCTGCTATGCTATCTGGGCCCCGGCCATCCTGCCCGCTCTTATAATCGGGCTCTGGGTTAAGCGCCCCAGGCCGCTGGCAGGAATCCTCTCAATGGCTGTCGGCTCGGTCGTTGCCGTGACCCTGTGGGTAACGTTCAAATTCATCGTACATTGGAAAACTGAGACCGAGATATCCCGCATTATTATTCCAGCTCTCGCCGCGGCGCTTCTGGCTTACGCCCTGGGGCACTACGTCGAAAAAACTAAATCAGGACCGTGAAATATGCACGCACTTGTGATAATTCTTGTTGTAATCGCCGCCTTGCTCGCCATCGCAAGCGGCATCTGGGTCGCAATCGCCCTGCTCCGCGCCGTCACCGCTCCCAGGACCCTGTCAGAACCTGACCCC
>JAGMDR010000342.1 GCA_023128595.1 Planctomycetota bacterium
TTAGGGTAGGCTCTAACTCGACGCCCGTGGCCCCATGACCCGGTTTTGGCTTCCAGGCCCGCGCCAAATTGTCGCCCCGCATGGCCTTGCGTATCTCCGCGTCGAACAACTCGCGGTCGTAGACTCGGACGTCGTCAATTTTGCCGCCAAACCGGCCGGTTCCGCGGTTTCTGGTTATGCCTATGCCGAACTGGTTGAAAGTTCCCTCGGCCGTATTCACGACAGGGGCTACGTAACTGCCGTTGTAGAAGAGCGTCGCACGCGCGCCGTCATAGGCCACGGCAAGGTGGACCCACTCCGTGGTAATAGGGCCGAACGTTCCGTCCTCGTCTGGCCCAACATTATTGAATCGGTAGGTATCCGTAGCATCATTTACGTCAATCTGGAAACCGGAGGTGTTAGTCGTACCATAGCTGCTGAATACGGTCTCATAGTTATCCGCCGGCAAAGCATCCAGTTTGGCCCACGCCATCACGGTGTATTCCAGCCATTCCTCCGTTGGGAACTCATAGACGGCCCAGTCATCGACATCGTCCAGCTCCATCGCGAGGTCTTCAACGCCGCCGGCGTAGAGCGGCTCGCCGGTTACGATTAGATCTCTGCCGTAGCCCGATGAATCGGTGGCGTCGCCGTCGAGCTTGTACCATGCCCGAAGGTTCGGATCGACAATCTGAGCGGGGTCATAAGTAGCCTTGAAGCTCCATATCCAGCCCCTGTACGCCTCGCCGGAGGCATTGACCCCGTCAATCCGCCAGTAGTAATACTTGTAGTAGTCAAGGGCGGTAGGCGTGTACTCATTGACGTCTGTCACGGTTGCGGTCGGGACCGTCCCCGAGTTCACGTCCTCGAAGTTCTCGCTCAAGTACACATCGTGCCTGGTGTATGGATTGCCCGTGCTTTCATCGGTGCCGGGATTCCAGGTCAGCTTTGCGCTCACGGGAACGTCCCGGGCGCCGTCATGCGGACTGGGGCCGTATGCCCTGGAGGGGTCCATCAAGCTCTGCACCTCGCCTACTGAGAGAGCACGGTCGTAGAGCTGGACCTCGTCAATCAGGCCGCCGTAAAATAGCACCGTGCCCGAGACGCCGTTGCCGATTCGCACGTCAAAATTGCTGCCGGTGTCGATGGGCTCGTCGAGTGTGTGCGAATAGGTCTCTTCGGCCCCATCCACGTACAGGTGCAGTTCATCTGCGTCAGGGCTGCCGTCGTCATACAGGATGACCGCCACGTGGTGCCACGTCGAGTCCGTTAACACGGTCTGGCCGGTGCGCGTTCCTGAGTCGACGTTAACCCGGAGCGCATCGACCGTTCTTCCGCTCGCGCTTTGTTTGTTGACCACCAACTCCCACCGTCTTCCGTCAGCGCCGGTACCCCAGCCGATCAAGCCACGCCCATTACCAGGGGCGGGGCCGCCGGCGTCGGCGGTCTTGATCCACATGCACATGGTGCGCGAAGTGCCGCCAGTTATCCCCTTATAGCCGTCGATGCTGACGTAATCGCCGTCGCCGTCTAACTGAATGGCTTCGTCCACATACCCCGTCACAAACTGCGCATCGCCATGGATCCGGCCGTGATTGTCGTAGCCGGAATGGTCAACTGCCATGGTACCGGTAGGCTCGTTTATATCCATTTTCCAGTAGCCGACAAGGTTCGGCTCGGTAATCGGCAGGTCCGGCTCAGTCGTAAAGCTCCAGACCGGGCCCGTGACCGTGCCGCCGCCCGTGACTGTGTCAATCCGCCAGAAATACGTGGTGTCGTTTGCAAGGGGTCCGACAGGGCTATACCGTGTATCAGGCTGCTCGCCCTTGGCTGTGTCGCCTGTGCCGTCATTTACATCTTCAAAACTATCGCCGAAGTACACCTCCTGCAAATCGGCGTACAGACCCGCCTGCCATTCGAGAGTCGGATTCACGTCTATGAATCCGGCGCCGTCAGCCGGGGACGGGGCCCACCCCGTCACATCCGGTACCGTAAAGCTCCAGATCTCGCTCGTCCACGGTGTATCCGGGTGCAGGTCGTTGACCGCATTGACTTTCCAGTAATAAACGTTGCCGACATCCAAAGGCGTAACAAAGAAGAACTCACCGCTGCCGCCGGTGGTGCCCACAAGCATCCCGCCGGCGCCGGCATTTACATCCTCATAATTGTCGCCTAAGTACACCTCGTGCCCGTTGACATCCGCGGCGTACACCCCCGCCATCCATTTAAGCAGGGCGCTTGGCTTGCTGACCAAGGCCTCATCGGCAGGTTCGAGTAAAATGGGCTCAACATTCCCGGCCAGGATTCGTATCTCGTTGGCTGAGAGCTCTCTGTCGTAGATACGAACATCGTCAAACCAGGAGTCGAGGTTTCTTGCAATCTCGCTGTGGCGGATCCCTATTCTGACATCGAACTCGGCCTGAATGTTGGTTGTGCTGTCGTCGCCCGTAGTTAAGCGCGTGTCATCCCAACCATCCAGATATAGCTTCGTGTTCGGATGCCGTAGGTTAGTGCCTGCTGCATGTGTCAGCGCAACGTGGTGCCATTCTCCATCCTGGTTCCAGACGGTGTCGCCCTGGAGATTGCCGTTTCCATGTTCGACACGCAACCTATCGCCGTTGCTGCGGAATCCAATGCGGTTTTCATTCGACCCGCTGTGATGGGTGCCCCAGGCTGCGAAACACCCGTCGTTGCCCGCATCAGGTAGACACCAGGCGGATACGGTAAAGGCGCTTTGGCCGAGAATGCCTTTCCAGCCGGTAATAGTAACGTAATTGGCGTTGCCGGCTAAATCCGCGGCCTCGCCGATAACGCCGGGCCCGTACGTCAAAGAGCCGGTGACCGTGGTGGGGCGGCCGTAGTCGGAGCTGTCGTCGGCGTTGCCCTCAAACTCCAACCAGAGAACGAGATTAGGGTCGGCCGCATTGGCCGAACCGGCCGGCAGCACGCTCAGCAAAAACACAGATAATGTCAGGTAAATAAACTTCTTCCACATAATAGCCCTCCTTTCGTGGCTAAAACTAATATTGCTATCTGCTCCGGTCACACACCGAAGCACCTCTTGTTTTTGACGAGCATCGCGGTCCTCCCGACCGCGTATGCCTGCATCAAACACCTACCAAAAGAAAAAACAACCAACAAAGGCCCCAGCCGCTCTCGGTTCCTGTGCCTGACCACGACAGATTCCGGGACCCTGTATGATCTCTTTCCCTAACAGGTCCGGCCTTGAGCTGTTAGTTGAAATCCGAATGAAAAACCAAAATCCACAGGACAAAAATGTAGTCCCTGCTCCGTGCATTACCAACACTCCTCCTTCGCAGCGCGAGCGAATACCGCTTCGCAGGCTACGAGGCACAATGGCTCGCACACATCTACAAAATATAGTATATCACATAAGGCACGTCTGTATCAACAAATTATTGGCATTTTTTAGTACTACAACGCTATGAGGACCGCCTTTTCGGCTTTTTTGAGCCTGTTCCGCCAGCCCAGAGGCCCGGGTCAGCCGGTTGCAGCCAGTGCGGCCGATGCGATAGGACCTTCGTTGATCCAGATCGTCATCGCTCCCTTTTCCCTGTTGGCCCAGGAATAATACGGAACGGCCGTCAGTCTGACCGGGCGTTTCCCGTCGGCCCTATGGAATCTATGTTAGCCGAGCGCATTGTCAGTCTCTCATGGCGGCTCAAATGGGCCGGTCCCATCCAGAACCAGACCATCGACGCCATGAACGCAGATAATACCGCCGGCCCATTAGTTCGCTGGAACATTTTGGTTCCCGCTGAGGGCCAGCGGCCCGAACCCGCGCTGCGTTCATCAGTGCTTAAAAAATTCACTTGACACCCAACCGGATATGTGCCGGTTGTGCATCCCACCGCCCGGATGAATCTGGCCTCGGAGGCTGGGCTGATGAAAAGATAAAAACAGTCCGCAAAGCGGCTCCCCTATAGACCCGCAAAAAATCCAATCCACAACATTTGCCAATACCTCGTCAACAACAAAACAGGTAGCTCTCCCAAGTATCCAGTTCCAGCGGCACACCAGTGTCTGGGAGATACAGGTTCTGAGTGGGCTGGGAGTACACTGTGAGCTGGCTACTCATACTGGTGATGAGCTTTTCAGGCACAATTTCTTGCAATAAAGCTTGGTTGATACGCGTCTCTATCGCTGGAGCAGGCCTGCTTCTGTTTTGCCGGTCATTGCCTTTCTTTGATTTACAGACTAAGGCACTCTAACAAAACCTAAAGAT
>JAGMDR010000343.1 GCA_023128595.1 Planctomycetota bacterium
ACCCCGCCACAACGCGAGAAATTCACCCGGCTTTTTGTCGAACGGCTTAAGAGCTCATACCAGGAGAGAATTACGCTCTACACGGATGAAAAAGTTTTGTTCAAACCAGCAGTACAAAACAAGAAAAGCAAGAAGACTATCTACGTCCCAATGGAGCTCATACACAAGGACAAAAAGGTAGCGATACTATACAAGCTTCGCAAGGTGGACCCGCCAAAGGCGAGCTGGAAGGTCTATGATGTGGAAATACAAGGCGTCAGCATCCTGTTGACCTACCGGTCACAATTCGACGATATCCTTCGCAAGGGCACCGTTAAGGACCTTCTTTCCCGGCTGGCGAAACCACCAGCTCGTTGATCCCCAGTTTACTGAGTCGGACCGATATCATGATGAAAGACTGCTCATTGGCACTATTCTTTTTCGACCGAGTGGTCCTGCGGCATCCCAGGATAGTCATTCTCTGCTTGCTGGCTGCGGTTGGCTTTCTCGGCTTTCAGGCCAGACGCTTCAGGCTGGACGCCTCGGCGGAGACGCTGGTTCTGGAGAACGACGAAGACCTGCACTACGCGCGTCTGATCGGTTCCCGTTACGGACAACACGACTTTCTGGTCCTGGCATATGCCCCCAGAGGTGACCTGTTCTCGCCGGATACGCTGGCCAACTTAGCCCGGCTACGAGATGATTTAAGGTCCTTAGAACGTGTTGTATCGGTTCTTTCCATTCTGGATGTCCCTCTACTGGAAAGTCCCCCGGTCTCACTCAAGGAGCTTGCCGCTGATCTGCCCACCCTCGAGTCACCGACGGTTGATAGGGACTTGGCCAGGATAGAACTTCGTGAGAGTCCCCTTTATCAAAACCTGCTGCTCAGCTCGGATTTGCAGACTACGGCCCTGCTGATCAATTTTTCGGGCGATAATGTTTATCGCGATTTAGTGGAGCACCGCAACGAGTTGCGCCAGAAGAAAGCTGCCGGTTCACTGACGGCGGCAGAGCGCGCCGAACTGAAGCGCGTGGCTGAGCGATTCCGGCAATACAGGGACGAAATGAGACGGCGGCGCCATCAGGATATCGGGGCGATACGAACGATCATGGACCAGTATCGCCAGGATGCTGACCTATTTCTTGGGGGCGTCAGCATGATCGCGGACGACATGATCACCTTCATTAAGAACGACTTGAAGGTGTTCGGTCTCGGGGTCATGCTCTTTCTGATTCTTACGCTGGGCATTATCTTCAGGAGAATACGCTGGATATGCCTGCCGATGCTCTGCTGCGTGGTCTCTGCGATCTGCATGATAGGTCTATTGGGATGGTTTGGCTGGGAGGTGACAGTCATATCCTCCAATTTCATTTCTCTGCAGTTGATCATCACCATGGCCATTGCAATTCACCTGATAGTGCGGTATCGGGAACTATTGGTACAGAGTCCGCAAGCCGCTAATCGCCAGTTGATTCTCGATACCGTCCGGCTGAAGCTGAAGCCCTGTGTGTATGCGGTACTAACCACGATTACTGGTTTTGGCTCTCTGGCGCTGTGTGACATCTTGCCAGTGGTCGCGTTTGGCTGGATGATGATTGTCGGTTTGATTGTGTCTCTGGTCGTGACCTTTCTGCTTTTTCCTGCCGTGCTGATGCTGATGCCCAAAGAGAGGCCACGTGTCGGACGCGGCTGGCGATTTTCGGTAACATCCATCCTGGCGAGATTTACCGAAGCCCACGGCGTCCTGATCGTAGGTATTAGCGCCCTCGTCCTGGTTTGCAGCCTCATCGGCATCAGGAGACTGGAAGTTGAAAACAGCTTTATTGATTACTTCAAGGAAACCACCGAGATTTACCAGGGCATGAAGGTAATCGATCAATGCCTTGGCGGTACGACTCCACTGGATGTCACGGTAGATTTTGAGGAAGCCGGCGCACTGCGAGCTGCCACCGAGTCGGACACAGCAGAAAGGGACGACACATTCGATGAATTCGATGAGTTCGACGAGGCCTCATCGGACGAAAAATACTGGTTTACCTCCGAAAAGATGGACCGCGTCAAAGCTGTACACGTCTATCTTGATGACCTACCGGAAACCGGCAAGGTGTTGTCGTTGGCCACCATGTTAGCCATCGCAGAGAAATTGAAGGGCGGCAAGCCTTTGGACAGCTTTGAACTGGCTCTGCTCTATAGCGAAATGCCGGACGAGCTCAAGACCATGCTGATCAAGCCCTATGTCTCGGTGGAGCATAATCAGGTTCGCTTTTGGGTCCGAGTCAGGGATTCCGAGAAGGCTCTCAGGCGCAACGAACTGCTGAAGAAGATCAAGAGAGATTTGACCGGCATATTGGGGCTTGATGAGGAGCATGTTCATCTTGCCGGCCTTCTGGTCCTGTACAATAACATGCTACAAAGCCTGTTCGGTTCCCAGATACTGACATTAGGCATCACTGTGCTGGCGCTGATGGGGATGTTTCTGGTGCTGTTTAGGTCGTTGAGAGTAGCTCTGATCGCCATATTTCCCAACGTACTTTCCGTCGCCGCCGTACTCGGCGTGATGGGCTGGCTGAACGTCCCTCTCGACATGATGACCATAACCATCGCGGCCATCAGCGTGGGAATTGCCGTCGATAACACGATTCACTATAT
>JAGMDR010000344.1 GCA_023128595.1 Planctomycetota bacterium
TCTATGTGTCCGGAAATTGTATACCAAGTTGCGTTTATCGCCTTTAGGCTGACAGCAGGAAAAAGGCCAGCCCTGGGTCCCTGCAGGCTCGTTCTGCTGGCAGCTGGTAAAGCGCAAAACGCAAATTCAGATTCGCCAAAGTGTCCTTAAAGCCAATTTGATTGTTGATATTCGCCAGAGTTATCGTAACTGCTTATGTAGCGAGAACTTATGCTTGCTGGCAAAATCTAAGTGGCGTTGTAGGATTATGTCCTTGTTCAGAGTGTCCCTCTTGACTTCCTTGCCTCGTTCCAGGACGAACGTGTCCAGACTTTGCTGAGTAATCTGCCTTGATGAACTGGGCCCGATCAGCCGTTCAAAGTGTTGCAGGGTCAGCAGGGCTTCGTAGATAGATGCTTCTCGAAGTCCCTCCACCAGCAACCGCCGCTTCGTTATTCTCTATCTTGCAGTTGGCCACGGTGACATTGCTTTGGGAGATGATTAAACCACCACCATTCACCGCGTTGCCGTCGGTAATCGTAAACCCATCTAACAGTGTCCCGGCAGCGCTAATGTTCATACAACTGACTGAATCATTTCCGGTGATGGTCGTGACATTTTCCTTCCAGTCTCGCTGGCCGAGGTCGTCGTACCCGCCGTAGATGGAAACACCTTTGGTCACTTCGACAGTGCCAGAATAGGTGCCCTGTCTGACCTGAATCCTTGCCGAGTCAATGACATCCGGATGCGCAATCGCCTCAGAGATGCTCTGAAAGGCAGTACCCCAACTGGTGCCGTCTCCGCCAGAGGCCGCGCTGGCATCGACATACCAGAACCCGGGCACACCTTGACCGGTAAGCGAAACAGTAACCTGTGGATGATAGATATCAGTGGAACGAATAGTAAGTTCTGCGTCGAATTGTCCGACTGATTGAGGTGCGAATGTGATAGTCATCGCTAATTGACTCGCCGGGGGCAAAGTAAAAGGTACGGTAATCGGGGGACGCAAGTAATTCACGTCGTCCGTGAGCTCAAAGTCGGTAACGGTGAGGCTGGCGTTTCCAACATTCTTTATGTAGAAGGGCATGCCCTTCGAGTCGCCAATGTTCACAGTCCCAAAGTCAAAACTGGTCGAAGAAACGGAGATGACTCCTTCATCTGGTGCCCAGGCCAGATACATATCGCGCGCCCTTGATAGGCCGGAAAACGCGACATCTTGTGTAGGTTGCCTGTTTCCTGCCCAGTCGTAGGCATAGCCAGCTCTCTATATATAATTGCTATTGGCGCAGAGCTGGTGTGTCCCGTATGACCAACCAGTTAAAGGTAGAGGGTCAGATAGTTCCCAACTCGACGTATTTAAAGAATATACGTTGGGATGTTTCGAATCTCCTATGAGCAGGGTGTCACCAACCATTTGTAAACTATTCGGGTACAGACCTACGGCATCGGTACCTATCCTACCGACATAACTTCTGGAGCCGATATCGTAAACCTCGATCCGACCATAGTTGCCTTGTGGCCACGCATAATAGATGTATGCTCGAGACAGCCAGAGGCCGTTGTCTTTGATTGCCAGACCGATGGTGCCACCGTAGGTGGGTGGGTCCCCAGTTTGCAGAGGGATATGGATTCCGTCGAGGCCGCCGAGACGGATGGCAAAGCTGTGGATACCCTCTGGTTCCTTGCTGGCTAACCAAACTGTGTAACCATCCGTGGCGAGCGCCCCGTATCCCCCCGAGCCTGGCGGGTCCGCCAAAAAGAACTCGTATTGGTATACCCCATTCAGATCAGAGCATTTCACTATATATTGATAATCTGGAAATTGCTGACCAACGGAATCGAGAATGTAGAAAAGCTGCCTTGCCTCGATAGCTATTGGCAGGCTTAGCAGACAGAGAAGAGCCAAGCACAAAACCTTTATAATAGAGTTATTTTTTACACCGAGCAGGTTCTTGATATTAGCTTTCATTTTCAGCATCCTCCGAATTATCTGTTTAGTTTATTTTCTAAGCAATTATCATATTGCGTGGTGGAGTTCTTTTCCGCACTTTTAGCCTTGCTACGTGACCCAATGCGGAGAAGAACCCTTTCCTTCCAGCGGCGTGAAGTCAACAGTAGGCCGTCTGCTGGATTGAAACTGAGTATAACAGATGCAAGGTCTGCGCGTCAACTAAAATCTCTGTAGTCTTACGACGTGTTACCTGCAGGGGTCAGCAGCGTCTTCGGTCTCTCCGATCTTACTTATCTCGAAAATTGCTGTCCCACCGCCCGTGTGCGCCACAGGGTCGGGGCATTGGAATAGGCCTTGGTCTTATCTTCTTTGCCGTCCAGGCCCCACTGCGCTGGTTCAGAGACACGCAGAGCGTTGTAATAAGGCATCAAAAACGCCAGAGCGTGCATGCAAACAGGAACATCGCTGACAAGCTGATAGCCTGCCTTGAGAGTGAAGGAATCCCCCACTCTGTACGTTGGGCAGCGGCCTTTGATCTCTTAAAGCGTGATTACTAAGTCCATATGAGCTCATCTCCCATAATGAAAATTGACGCAACTGTGCTATATTATCCTGCCGACAAGACGGCGGTCAACAAATTTTCAGGTTATAGGCCGGTGCAGGAGGCTTATCCTTACCGTTCGCCCTACAACGAAATTGAAACAATGTTAGTGTCATTGCCCAAGATTTCGTACCGGACACCTATGAAGAGCTCAAAGTCAAATACTAAAATCTTTGTTGCCACAAATTTTCTTTGAGGCATCCTCTTACGACATCTCAGCCAGCCACTTCTCCGTCCCAGAAGCACTGATCCGTGATAACAGGTGGCTCGGCATTGTGGCCATCGTATCCTGAATACCACCCCACAAGGCCGCCGCGTCCCGAGATCCGACAAGCTGAATAGGAGCAGCTGATATCGCCGTAGTGGAGCACCCCCACCAACCCTCCTCCCCAAACGGTGCCGGTTGCATAGCTGTTCAGGGGTGCTTGGTGTCCGCACACTGGACCTGATAGGCTGTCAGGACCGGTCCTAAACATTTCCACATTTGTATCGGATACCGGAGCCTGAACGCTCACACACTGGCACCCAGACACTGGGTAGTACCGATCATGTCACACGTTACTCGGAGCAATCGCTTAGCCAATAACTTCCAAAGATGCCTAAATCGTTAACATCAACGACACCATCAGTGTCAAGATCTCCCGGAAGATTTGGCTCGACCAATTGCCAATCGTATGCCAATATCGAGAAGTCTACGAAGCTCACCGGGTTTAACCCGTCAAGGTTTGGGCAATCTTTATCACAGACATTCCCCACATCGTCCTTGTCTGAGTCTGTTTGCGAGGGATTGTACACATCAGGACAGTTATCACAGGAATAGCCATATCCATCTGAATCGACATCATAGAACAATGGCGCCGCCTCGATTCTCCACGGTTCATAGCCGACCGTATCCGACACCGAATCGCCTAAGCCCTCCGGATTCGTATCCGGATGATACGGACCTGTGGCGTCGCCCCACCAGCAATTCTTGACACCGATTCTAAAACCACTATACACTCCGTAACCACCGTTCCCGTAGATGTCACATAGAGTTATGCTTGGAAAGTAAGGCCCGTCCGCATAAATCCCATTCGCCGCACCATATCGTATCGTTGAGCGGCGTATCTGTGGCGAGCAGAAAGACGAACCGACATTCCATAGTCCGCTGCCCCCGTATTCGATTAGACAATCCTCAATCAAACTCGTTGTTCTATCCCCCCAGCACATTATGAAATTGATCCCTTTCCAGTCTCCCGGCAAAGGAGCATCAGCATTGGAGGTAAACGTCGCGCAGTTGGCGATGAAGATCGCCCGCTCGGCCCCTCCGTATCCTCCAACGGTTATACCCACACCCGCATCAAACTTGAGTACCGCCCCCGCCCCAATCGTCACTTTTGCCGCCCGGGACTCGGTCCCGCTTTTTATGTAAATAAACGAACGTACGTGATACGGCACCCCGTCATCGTTCCACAAACCATTACTCCGCTCGACTTGCCCACCTTGTACTTCAATCGCATCCGGAGAATTACCCGAGTATGTGTTGCCCCCTACATCCTCTGATAACCCCGCTGCCAAGATGCGCAGCGGATAGGAGCCGTTATAGGCGATTTCATTATTCTTTATCGTTCCTCCACTGGTATAGATGCCGTACTCGGCGTTATCACAGACCGTACAATCTGAGATTTCCGGGTAAGACCCCGGCCCATAGAATCCCGAACCACTGCTGTAGCGAACGACACTCTTGCGTATATGCGGCGATGAATCCTCGCAGTAGATATTGGCCGCATACTCGTCTCCGCCCCCATATTCGACGACCCCCTCTTCAATCGTACATCTATTGCTATCAGCAATAGGAACGTGACTCTGGATATAAATCCCCTTCCAGTCTCCAGGAGCAGGCGTCTCGGCGTTGGATGTAAACGTCACGCCCCTCGCCACCAGAATCCCCCGTTCATGATCCCCCTCTCCGCCGATTTTCAATCCCACTCCCGGATTGAACTTCACCACAATATTCGGATCGATTGTCAATTTCGGTATGTACGCCTGCATCCATTCGGGACTCACGTGTATATCCGAACGAACATGATAAGCCACATCATTATTCATCCAGCGAAATTCGTGGACGGGACTATAGATGGACCCGACAAGTCCGCCTTCCACTTCGATCGCATCCTGGGGATTGCCGGAATATGTATTACCCGCCACGTCCTCCGAGAGTGCCGCCGCGTGGATGAGTAAAGGATATGAACCATTGTTAACGATCTTGTTGCCGCTGATTTTTGGAGTCCCGATTCCTGTGTAGGAGACCCCATACTCGGCATTCCCATAGATCTCACAGCCCAGAATCTCCGGACAGGACGTTCCTTCAAGAGAGCGCTCGATTTCCTGAATTCCCGACCCGCTACTATAGCGAATAATACTATTCTTTACAATAGGAGAGGAGCTTCTGCAATAAATATTCGCTCCATACTTTCCGCCATATTCAATTACGCAATTCTCGATCTGATCCTTCGGATCTTTGCTGGGATAATGATCGAACAGAATCCCATACCAATCTCCCGGAGCCGGCGTCTCAGCATCGCAAGTAAATGTTGCATTCTTCGCAATGAATGTCTTCCCAGAAGGACAGCCCACAACTAACCCGGTATGAGAGTCGAATTTTATAACCACATCCGGATCAATCGTTAAACTGGTACTTACACTAATTTGAGCGAGATAATCTTCCGGCACAGGCTCACGCGGATAATTATGATGGATATGATAAGGCACACCCTCATTTCTCCAACGCCGAGGAGCAGGATCTCTATACCCCACATCTCCAGGCAATATCCTGATTGCGTCCGGATGATTTCCCGAATAGGTATTGCCGCCTACTTCCCCCGACAATCCCCCCGCACTAATACACAGTGGATACGAACCGTTGTTTGCAATAGTATTGCTCTGCAACGTCAGCCTTGCATAATCCGAAAAATAGTCGACACCATACTCGGCATTATCGGTAATTGTACAATCTGATATTTTCACTTGGTGAACATCCTCAATGTGGTGCGCATGAAATCCGGATCCACTACTGTGTCGAATCGTACAGTTCTTAATGTCAAGCCAGGTAGCACGGCAATAAATGTTTGCGCCAAAGCCGCCCCCATATTCAATCACCGAATCCTCAATCACACTTGTCCGCGTAATGCGACTGTTTTCAAGATAGATCCCTTTCCAATCACCGGGAGCCGGCGTCTCAGCGTTGGAGGTGAAAGTCACGCCTTTCGCATCGAGCACTCCCCAACTTCCCATGTACCCATACCCCCAAACAGTCAGACCCGTATCCGCATCGAATTTTACGACTACACCGGCATCAATAAATAAAGTCGATTTATCGTAAGAGTTGAGAAAAGAGATCTTAATGTCCGAGCGAACATGATAAGGTACGCCATCATTTCTCCACCGCCGGACAATAAAATCCTTCACCGTCACGACTTGGCCTTCAATTTCGATCGCATCTGGATTATTGCCCGAGTAGGTATTGCCGCCAACATTCTCCGTCAATCCACCTACGGGGATATGTAAAGGGTACGAACCGTTATTGATGATCCTGTTATTCAATATCGTCGGCGTCCCTCCCTCACACCAGATGCCATACTGATCGCTTCGCTGTATTGTACAGTTGCACATGGTCACAGAGCTGCCGCTGTCGCAGTATACCCCATAGTTGTTACTGTCTGTTATCCTGCAGTTGCGAAACGTAGGCGAAGCCCTGTCACAGTAGATATTGGCTCCAAAACCGCCGCCAAATTCGATCGCAGACTCTTCGATCAGGCAATTGGCGTCCTGACTGTTGTTTCCGAAATAAATACCCTTCCAATCGCCAGCAGTTTGTACATCGGCGTTCGACGTAAAAGTAACACCGTCGGCCTTGAGCGCTCCACCGCAGCTCTGCACGTTATGACCAACATATAAGCCGACTCCAGGATTAAACTTCAAAACTACATCCGGATCGATGACTACGCTCGAAATATACCGGTAATGCAGGCTCTCCACCATCACATCAGAGGTAATAATATATGGAACACCATCGTTCCTCCATCGCCCGATAGTATTGGCACCTGATGCTCCCACCTGCCCGCCTTCCACCTCTATTGCATCCGGATTGTTGCCTGAATAACTGTTGCCGCTGACCTCGTCCGATATGCCACAGGCCGGGATGTGAAGAGGATACGAGCTGTTATTCGATACCACGTTATTCGTGATGGTCGGACAGCTGCCGTTGTCGCAGTATATTCCATTGCCGGCATAACTTACCTGGCAGTTATCCAGAATGCTCCCACTGCTTGAGACGCCGTCGAAAACTATCCCTGTCCAGTCTCCGGCAGCCGGCTCGCTCTCGGACGACGTAAATTCTACCTCGTTTGCGTCCAAAGTCCCTTTTACCCACATTACCATCTCAGGATCAAACTTGACACAGACCCCTGGCAGAATCGTCAGTTTCGCCCCACTTTCTACGAGGACCCCGCCTTTGATAACCTTGTCTTCCTCCCACACCGTATCCTCCGTTATGATAATCCGCGGATATACCACTACTCTAATATCTTTGATCATTCCCCCTACCACGGCAAAACTCGAGCCGAACAACAGGGCAGAGGCATCCGCACGTACCCCTACGCCTACCCTGTGTGAGCCGGAATCACCCGCAAACGAAAAATTCAGATGGTACTCTTTGGCCTTTCCTGCATTCTTCAGTGCCACCAATCCTGAGGTCAGCCCGACCACATCAGAGAACGTCCCAAGGTACTCGATGACTTCTGCTATTGTCTTTAGACTACCAGGCCATAGACCACCCGTAGTGCCGAGGCCCACAAAATAAGTAGTCAGTGTAAGCGCATCCTCCGCGGTAAAAGGCGGCTCAATGTACTCCCGCCAGAACATACTCGTCTCGCCGTCAATCTCCCACACAGCCTCGGTACTGCCAAAAGAGGCCGGCGGAACCTTCGCAACCCCGCCTATATAGACTATGTTCGCATCGACCACTACCCTCCCGGAAAACGGAATATCAAAAGTCACATACTGCTTTGCTTCAGCGGTTCCGGCTCCAACCCACGCAGAAGCCCAAGCACCCACCTCGCCTGTTACATCGTTTGCCGAACACACAGCTTCATCTGCCCCGTCCGTCGTGTGGGTCCAGCAGTAACTATCATCATAAGGTGGCTCGAACGATTGCTCGAGTTCCGAACCGTTCTCAGCCCAGGCGACACTCTCTCCGAAACCGTCGGCCATTCCCAAAAGAATGACCGTTGTCAATAATGCCCGAGCACACAAAGATAGGCTGTCATGTTTCATTCCCATTCACCTGTTTCGCCTGCTACAGCCGCCTCACGCACGTTGCCCCGTTTCGCCAAGCAGGGCCCTCGCTCTCGTGGATTCATCAGCCTCCATTTGGCGAGGTCATGAACAAGTCGCCTACCGCCATTAGCCTCAAAGTAGATCAATTTTCCAGCAGCGGCCGCCCGTACTACTCCAAAAGCTGCCTCATAAACACTATCATACCCAATTGCTGAACGAAAAACAAGGAAATACGCTACCTCAAACTTCGGGGTTTTCTCATAAGCTTCTCCGCAGTAAATCCTTGTGAAGCCAGAAACAGGTATTTATTGCTTCAGTTAGAGCCGTTAATAGTCGGTACGTCAGGAATTCTGGTTTGTCCAGCAGCGGCTGACTTAGGCGGACCCCAGAAGAAATCGAGGGCTTCTGGGGCCTTCCCCCGAGCTTGCGAACGCCTCATTTCTCGCCCCAAATGCCAAGGCTCAAGATAACCTGCCAATCACCTTGTGCTTGTCAAGCATAAGTGAGACCACCGTGACATCTCATTTAACATTATAGATTACAAGCATTTACACCGCAGAACCAGATAGTGGCAGTTTTGCCCATTTCATGCTACAATCAAACTCTCAAAGAAAGTATTCGTATACTTTGGAGGAGGTTGAATAAGCTTTATGAACAAGAACCTCGACACGGTTACGGATATGAGCTAATCTAAGGAGCGCCAGCGACGTTCATTGAATCCGTTACACATTTCCCAGCCCCTCACTCAGTACTTAAGATACCTTAACTTATGGAATGAGGATTTTTTCAAAATGGGGAGATAACGGGCATTTGAGTTGTATAGGGTTGTAGGCACCCGGCGGCGAAAATTAGGCCCTTTCTGGGTGTTTGGAGTATTCACACCCACCTGCGGTGTGATGATATTTGCACCCTACGGGTTCTCAACAAGGTGGCTTTGGAAGTTATATTTCTTGATAGTCCAAGGTGTATTTCGTAGTATTGTTGGTGGCGTACGAAGACAGTTGTATACTATGTGACCGTGTAGATGGGAAATGTCAGTTAAAATCGCTTGCTGTTCAAGCACGAACGAAGGACGGGAACATGAAAAAAAGACTCAGAACACTGTTTATTGCAACATGTGCGATGGCATGTACATCCATGGCATTTGCCGAAGTTAAGGTAGCTTCTGTTCTTGGCGATAGCATGGTCTTGCAACGAGAGCTACCGGTTCCTGTATGGGGAACGGCATCTCCTGGAGAAAAGATCACCGTTTCTTTCGATGGGCAGAACCTTACGACCACTGCCGATGGGCAGGGTAATTGGATGGTTAAACTGAAACCCCTGAAGACATCGAAAACAGAGAAGAAAATGACCGTCAAAGGCTCGAACACCATCATGTTCTCCGGCGTTCTGGTGGGTGAAGTCTGGCTATGCAGCGGCCAATCCAACATGGCTGGGAAGTTCGTTGAAAGGAAAGGGCGTGCAATAGACCCGAAAGTGTTCGAGAAGGATCTTTCCGCATTCAGGTTCTTGCCCAAAAATGGTGGTTGGCGTTCTCTTGAAGCGAAGACGCAGAACCTTATTTCGTGCGTATCCTACTACTTCGGGATCGAGCTATACGAAGAACTGGGTATCCCAATTGGTTTGATTATCCGAGCCACTTCCGGCACGCCGATCCAAAGCTGGATGCCGGCATCCGTCGCCGAGGAGATTCGGACAGAATTAAACATACCCAAGGATTGGGGCGATCCTCAGAAACACAACCGTGTAGCCACAGAATACAATGCATGGATCGATTCAATTGTTCCTGTAGCCATGCGTGGTGCTATCTGGTACCAGGGCGAGAGAAATGCCAAGACATTCACCGGCTGGGAATACCGGTATCTACTTCCTCACCTCATTAAGACGTGGCGCGAACTATGGGCTACCCGTTCAGGAACAAAACTTCGGAAATTCCCTTTCTACTATATTCAGGTACCCACCCAGGAACAGGAGGCCGAATGGCCTTGGTTGCGGGACGCCATGAGACGAGCACTTGACCTGGCCGAAAACACAGGCATGGCTGTTTATTAGGATTATGGCCCAAGCCTTCATCCGAAGAACAAGCAGCCTGCGGGAGAGCGCCTCGCACTCTGGGCACTGGCAAAAAATTATGGACACAAGGATCTCGTTCACTGCGGCCCCCTACTTGACGAAGTTCAGATAACGGACGCCAAGGCGGTTTTGAGTTTCAAGCATATCGGCAGCGGCTTGAAGAGTGCATCCGGCGGAAGGAAACTCAAGTTTTTTGAAATCGCAGGCAAAGACGGGAAATATGTAGCGGCCGATGCCTGGATTGAACGGGATACAGTTGTTGTTCAAAACAGGAAAATATCCGAACCGGTATACGTTCGGTATCTGTTCAAGAAACCAAAACCAGATCCTGAAGTCGGTCTCATCAATGCCGAAGGCTTGCCAGCCTCATCATTTATGACGGACGATTTCAAGCCCGCACGCGATAGTAAATGAATTGTTCGCCATAAATATTCCATACCATAGATTAGGACGCTAGGAGAAGCAGGAGTAACCAAGTAAAACACTGAACCTATCCCCATCGGATATATAAAACGTTTGCAAACTTCATATATTTTCTAATTCACTGATACTACAATACTTATGTGATGGGCATTTTTGGTGAATTGGGAGATAAAGGGTTGTATGGTTGTAGTCAAGTTGTAGGGATTTGCTGACGAAAAATGGGGACATTTTGGCCTATCCAAAAGCCTACTACGTCTTCCTCTTGGTCTTAGGAAACATTGTTTATCTTAGTCGGAAAATATCCCTCTCTCTGATCCCTGCAGCTTGACCTCGTGCAGACACAAACCATAACGCCCGCCAGGTGGATTGAAGTTCAAGTTGACACCATTCCAACCACGACTGAAGTTCGCGGAGTAACACAACCACAGGGTTCTGCCATCTTCGCTTATGAACTTGCTTGGAAAATTCAAGAAGTACGCCTGCTCGCCGAAATCCTTCATGTAGGTGACGATCCGCCAAGGCCCCGTGATTTTGTCAGCTTCCAGGATGTAGGAGGTCATCTTCGCCACCGTCGGCCAACCATCAGTAATGCACATCAGGTACTTCTTGAGACCGGGAACGTATGTGGCTGTGACGCATCCCATGTGGTTGTTCCATTCGATCAGTGGCTTGATGGCATTGAAATCATCACTCCAAACAGGCTCTCCTTTTGAGTCATCTCCCGCGAAGAACTCGTAAGCCTTTAAATCATTGATCGTTTCAGGGGACGGCGTAACGCGCGCCAAGTAGACTTGATCTGCAGTGATCCAGCTCAGATTGGCGTGCGAGAAATCGTCATCACATCCCGGATTGGTCTGAAACGCTTTGCCTGGAGGACCTGGTTTGATACAGGGACGCGGTTTGGGATCCTTGTCCGTTGCGCCCATGCCGAGCAAGTATGCTTTGCCATCGGGCGAGTGCTTCATGTTCTGACCGAAGTCCACGAAGTGTGGCGCCCCCATCTTCACCGGACCAAGAAACTTATCCGGCTCAGGAAACAACGGGTTCTCGGGCGAAAGCGGCGAAGCGATCCAGGTCTTGCCGAGATCACGTGACATCTGAAATCCCGGCATCGGTCCCAGGTTCGGCCAGTTCCATACGAATCCCCTGTGGTTGTACCTTCCGGCCGGGCCAAGACAGTATGTACCGTAATACCAGATCCCGTTATGAACCAGTGAACCACATGGGTATCGTCCGTTGTAAGGCTTTGCGCTGGCCTTCTTGGGAGGAGATGTATTCTTGATGATTAACTTGAGTGGATCATCTCCGATCATCACTGCGTGGCCTGTACGCGCATTCTCTCCACTCCCGGAACCACATCCTATTCCGTCGGTCTTCCCGTCGGTCCAGGGAGAATACAGATTGCCATCACTTGCCCAGGACGGGTAGAATGTGTCACCGCAGTGATAATCGCTATGGCGGCCGGTGAAGAATATTCCGGTCAGCGTTTGTGATCGCTCGAACGGGCAGTCGTCGGGAATAGCGGACTTCCAGACGAACCCGTTCTTAGCGTCAGTTGGCCTGTTCTTGTGGCTGGCCGCTGAAACCCCGACGGTTATGATTCCAAACACTAAGCACAATGTAAGAAGTCGTATCATTGGGTATTCCTTACTCTCTTTTGCTTTCATATCATTCTCCTTTCCTCGTGTTAATTGCGTCGATGATCAGGCGCTTCCGTTAAACGCCATGCACCACGGTTCGGCGCGCATGCGACGGCAGGATCGAATCACTTTCCTTCCAGCAGTTCCACCATACCGCGGCCCAGCGCGTCGCCCACCAGCATATAGGTCTCGGCATTTCGATTATAGTGATAGCCCTGATTTCTGGGGGATTCTTCTGCTTCTTTCCAAAAGTCACGGGTTTCTACGGTTAAGACATTGCCGGCGAATTCAGGGTATTTGCCTTTTTCTCCGCTTACGGCTAGTTGGGCGTTGGCGACGGTCAGGTGGGGGCCTGCCATTTTCCAGCCGCCAAATCCGATCGTGCCTATTATAAAGGGGGCTTTCGGCGCCTTGAATTCGGCGCGAAAGGCCTTGATCAGGCTGACCAGGTTTAAGTCGTAGCGGCTGGCATGTGCCGGATTCCCATCCTTGTGTCCCTGCCACCAGACAAATCCGGCTATTTCATAACCCTGGTCCTTATACTGCGGGAAATGGGTGTCGAAGTTATCTAATACATCATGAATTCCTTTAACAAAATCATCGTACTGCTTGCCGGCATACCAGTTCACCTTCTTTTTTGGCTCTCCTTCAATCCATGAAGAAGGTGTATCCTTGTAACCGGCATACGTCCTGCCATCGAATGTAAATCTCTCGCTCCCCGGCGGTAGGATATCCCAGCCCAAACTTCTATTGCCCTGAGAGGCTTTGACAATGATGACCGGTTCGTCGTGGTAATAGCCCATGATGTGTCCGAACTGCATTTCCGGCCCGATGGTGTTACCCTGGAGACCGACGGTCAGCGGTCCCTTGGCTGTGGCGGAGATCACACCCTTGTACATCACGTCGTTTCGTACGGTCCAATTGCCCTCATCGTCAATCAGGTGCGGGAATTTCTTATCCTTATGCACCAGGGTAGTCAGTAGCCCCGGAATGTCCGTTCGCCAGAGCCATCCCAAGCCGCCGGCATGCTTAGTTAAGAATGTGATCTTGAATGGGTATTTTTTTCCTGCGGTAAATTTAGAAGCGGTATGTATCGCTTCTTTGCCGGGCTCTTTTCTATAGACCTCCGCACCATCGACTTCCATTATGTTGTACGTCGAATTGCCATAGCCGGCGTTAAATTTGTAAACACCGGCGGTTTTCATTTTTATAAAACCTCTGACTACCGCGGTGCCGCCTTCGGGAAATGGAGTGGGCTTTACTCCGCCAAATGCCTCCAGCTTTTTTGTCTTTATCGGGGTCATTTTATCATAGTCCGCCATAGGTGAGTACTCCCCTGGATAGATTGAAACTACAGGGTCCAGGAACTGGTTTCCCCACCGTGAAGATCCTCCGCGTATATCACCCATCCCAACCATATTTGATTGGCCGGATAAGATGTACACCTTGACCGGTTTGTTGGTGACAGGCGGTTTTGTGTCCGGGTCTGGCAGCTGTGCAGGGATTTTCTTTGCGGCTGCGGGAAGAACGAATAGCATCATCACCATTGTGGCCAGCAGCAGTGCGGTTTTAATTTGGTTTCTTGGTGTCATGTTCTTTTCCTTTATTTCGATTTTCAATTATTTCTTCGATTTGGTTAGAGCTTACTGCTCTTTCAGCGTTATTTATGCAGATTACCACCATTTTCAATATTGGGCAAGGATCAGGATTCAAGAGGTGAAGGGCTTCATAGCCCTGGCAAAGAACTCCTGTTTACGGAGTAGGCGGTCTTAACTGGATATTATTGAATACGTTGCCCTAAAGTGAGCTTGAGCATCAGTTATAAACTACCATCGGATATATAAAACGTTTGCGAATTTTATATTTTCTACAACCCGCTGATAATACAGCACTTACGAGATGGGCATTTTTGCAGAATTCGTAGATAAGGGGCTTTCGGGTTGTACTTAGGTTGTAGGCGCCGACGCGTGAAAATGGGGTCATTTTAGGAGTGATTTGTGCGCGGCCCTATGCGCTGAAAGGCTGGTGGGATCGGCCCAGATATCGTTATCTTCCTATTGTGATCCTACCCCAGGCAAGAAGACAGAAGGACCATCAAGTCTTGTCAAACTGAGCCGAGAGAGCCGAGTAGAACTCCGGCATTTTAACAAAGTCGCTTCTATAACACGAAGGTTCTTGTTACAATGCCATGGAAGGTTTTGCAGCATACTGTGGTCAAGAAGGAGAAGTACGCATGAAAACAAAACGTCGGTCATCTGCGAAGTCAATTTGTCTTCTGTTGGTCCTATGCATGTTGTCTGTTGTTACGGCCCAAACGGAAGGTCCCAAGCAGGAGGCCAAACAGATCTTGGAGACCACGGGCATCAAAGGGGGCCTCATTGTTCACATTGGCTGCGGTGATGGAAAGCTAACCGTTGCTCTGCACGTCAGTGACAGCTACTTGGTTCACAGTATAGACACCGATGGCGTTGATATCGCCAAAGCCAGAGCCTATATCTGTTCCAAGAATCTCTATGGTCCGGTGTCAGTAGCCAAGTATAACGGCAAGACCCTTCCTTATGGTGACAATATCGTGAATCTGATTGTGGCCGACACATTAGGCAATGTGTCCACGGAAGAGGCAATGCGAGTTCTGACACCGCTTGGCGCCATGGTCGTCGCCGGTAAGAAAACAGTAAAGCCCTGGCCCAAAGACATTGACGATTGGCCCCAATACCTGAACAAAGCCGACAACAACGCGGTGGCCAAAGACTCCGTAGTGGGACCACCCCGCTATGTCCAGTGGGTCGACAAACCTACCTGGTGTCGTTCCCACATGGGCATTCCTACAGTAGCTAGTCTGGTCTCCAGTAATGGCCGTCTCTTCTCAATCGAAGACACGGCGCCGCCGGATAACCCCTTCCTGCCTGCCGCCTTTCGAATTGTAGCCCGTGACGCCTTTAACGGAAAGGAGCTTTGGACCCGCAAGATAACGCGCTGGGAATCGGTGACCATGTACATCAAATGCCAACCGGTTCAACAACAGCGACGCATGGCAGTGGTCGGCGACACCCTCTACTGCACCTTGCAGTTGGAAGGGCCCACTTCCGCCGTTGACGCCGCTACCGGCGAAGTCCTGAAGGTTTACGAGAACACGAGCCCCACCCAAGAAGTGGCCTATGACCAGGGCATTCTCTTCCTGAATGTCGGCGACCGGTTCAACACCTCGGCCTATAACATCGTGAAGCTGAAAGGGAGGCCTTTTGTTGAGGGAGTTGACCCCGCGGGCCCTTTCCACGGTGCGGGTTTCAAAGAGGGTTATGCCCCGGAAATCAAGGACAAGGCGAATCCCATCAGCGCGATTTTTGCCATTGATCCCAGGACGGGCAAAGAACTGTAGGCCATCCGTGATATCGCCAACTACACCGCCGGCTCACTCTCCATCAAGGGGGACTACGCGGTCTATCAGGCCGCAAACGGATTGTTCTGTGTGCATTCCAGGACCGGCAAGAGAATCTGGGCCAAAGAGAAGTCCATTGTCAACGCAGTGGGGCATGATTCTCACACACCGGGCACGACGCCAAATACGGTCGTTATCACTGATGACAAGGTCTTTGCCGTCGAGTCGAGCCCCACGCAGAGGATCGTTGCGAATGCGAAGAACACGGTGTTTGCCTACTCGCTCAAGGACGGCAAACTGCTCTGGCAGGCTCCGGCTCAGGGTAACTACGAGGCCCCATCTGATATCTGCTACGTGAAGGGAACCCTGTGGATCGGCGGGCACAACCCGACTCAGTACAATGTGAAAACCGGGGCCGTTATCAAAACGATCGTGCAGAAGATGACAGGCCCGATGGGCCATGACCGCTGTTACCGCAATTACATCACGGAAAGATACTTCATCAACAGCAAGACCGGCGGAGCTGACTTTCTCGAACTGGAAACCAGTAAGGAATTCCCCCACCACTGGACCCGCGGCGGCTGCGGCATGGGCGTTCTCCCGGCGAACGGGCTTGTTTACTCCACTCCCTACTCCTGTCAGTGCAGTATGGGGGCCATGTTCCAGGGAATGAATGCGTACGCCTCTCCCCAACCCAGCTTGCAGGCATCCGATCAACTTATCACCGTCAAACGTTCCGTGCGGTTGGAGAAGGGGCCGGCCTACAACAAGATAACGGACACGACCCCGGCGGCCGACGACGATTGGCCCGCTTATCGTTGCGATGGTTCCCGTAGCGGCATGACGAAAGCCGAGATCCCCGCAAGGTTGTCGGTGTGTTGGGAGACTAAGCTCCCGACGAAACCAAGCGCCATCACCACCGCGGTCGGGAAGGTGTTCGCCTGTGACGTTCATACACACACGCTATATGCGCTAGACAACAATACCGGCGAGACAGAATGGACCTACACTGCGGACGGCAGGGTTGACTCTCCTCCTGCTTATTACAAAGGTATGGTGTTGTTTGGCTCCCGTGACGGTTGGGTTTACTGCCTCAGAGCCTCGGATGGGATGCTAGCCTGGCGGTTCAAGGATCTGCCGGACAAACTCATCGGCGCCTTTGGACAGTTGGAATCCGCCTGGCCGGTTTCGGGGAGCGTGTTGATACTGAATGACACGCTTTATTTCTCTGCAGGTCGCTGTTCATACCTGGACGGCGGTATCTTTCTCTACGCGCTCAATCCGCGGACCGGTGAACTGTTGAAGAGCCGCTCAGCTTACGGGCCCTTCACCGAAGAAGATGGATTTCCAGTCGGCGGGGATGCAGGGTTTAAGAACGATATTCTGGTGACGGACGGAACGAAGCTCTACCTGCACCAAAAGGCCTTCGATCTAAACTTGGCCGATGCCTTACCCGATAAACACATCATTCCCACTGGCGGTTTTCTGGATGACGAGCCCCAGCATCGGACCTGCTGGAGCCTGACCTCCTTAATCGCCAAGAGAAATGCAGGCGACATTTTGGTAAGCAACGGCAAGGATTACTATGAAGTCCAGGGCTTTCCGTTATTCGCAAACCACTCCTACTTTGATCCGCGGCGAAGCGGGTACAACCTCTTCGCCCGCACTGTGGACTCAGCGGCAAGCGGCCCAAGAAAACCGAAAGCCAAGAGTCGAGCGGTGCAGATCAGCAAAGAGCTGTGCCGTCAGAACATCCCCATCACCGGCAAAGCCATGGCCATGGCCGGCAATGTACTATTCGTAGCCGGCGAGCCCATGAAATTCGATGACCCCTCGTACAAGAATTACGTTGCTGCCTACAACGGCGAACTGGGCGGCCAGCTGCTAGCCGTGTCCGCAACCGACGGCAGACAATTGGCGCAGTACAAACTGAACGCCGCCCCGGCTTGGGATAGCATCGCCATTGCCAACAAACACGTGTACATCGGACTGGAAGACCGGACGCTGCAGTGTCTGGGCCAGTAACAGCCTGCCCCAGGAAAAGCTCGCAGCCCTGAGGCAGTTTATCAAAAGGATCTTCATCGATAAACCAGCAGGAATCATCAAACTGAGAATACGACTGGTAATTGCGGGAAACCTGCAGGCCACTGGAGAATTAAAGACCTCTGTTCAAGTTTGATTAGCAACGGATATTGGGGTAGTTTTTGTGGGTCTTAAGTTATTCAAGCAAGGTCCTCAAGCAACTCAGGCTTAGGCGCCCACTGAGCGCCGCACATGTTGTTGTGGCCGCTGACATTCTTATCCCAGAAGGAGCCTTCAATTACGCCTATGCCTCCGTCCCACTCTTGATTCACGCCGACCAGCCCGCCGGACTACTCGCTTGCTGTGGCGGCGCCGGTCGAGTAACAATCGGTCAACAGGCCAAAGTTGGCCCCTTCCCTTGCAACGTTATCCACCCGGTGCTATAATCACTTGTGTATGTTGAAATCAAATTTCCTACCAGCAAAAGGTGTCAAATGGGCATCAGGGGTGATATGTCAGGAGTCATAACATGTTGAAGAGGTTTCTTGTTGTTTCATGTCTTGTCCTGGCGGCTGGCGCCTCGGCTGCTCAGGGCAGTGGGCTAAGTCGAAAGATACTTGACGAGTCGGGCGTAAGGGGCGGATTCGTTGTGCACGTCGGATGCGGGGATGGCACGCTCACGGCGGCGTTGGGATCCGGGGCAGCGTATCTTGTTCACGGGCTTGACGAGGACGCTGAGAAGGTGAAAGCGGCACGGGAGCATATCAGGGCGCAGGGCCTGTACGGCAGGGTCGCTGTGGAGCAGTGGAGTGGGGGCAACCTGCCGTATGTGGACAACCTGGTCAACCTCATGGTGGTGAGTGCCGGGTATCAGGTGTCACAGGAAGATATCATGCGGGTGCTTGCGCCACGGGGCGTTGTCGTGATCAGAGACGGAGGAAACAAGACGCTTACGAAACCCGTCCCCCCGGAGATTGACGAATGGACGCATTATCTCTACGACGCGTCGAACAATGCCGTAAGCCGTGACACGGCTGTCGCGCCGCCAAGGCAGCTCCGGTGGGTCGGTAGCCCCCGCTGGGCGAGACACCACGACCGGATGGCGAGTATGAACGCGCTGGTCTCAAGTCACGGGAGGCTCTTTTACGTATTTGATGAAGGCCCCACCAGCTCCATCATGCTACCCCCGAGTTGGAGGTTGATTGCCAGGGACGCTTTCAGCGGCGTCATCCTCTGGAAGCGCCGGCTGCCGAGCTGGCACCCGCACATGTGGCCCATGAAGAGCGGCTTCGCCCAGATGCCGCGTCGGCTCGTGGCAGTCGATGACAGGGTGTTTGTTCCGCTGGGTTACGAAGAGGCGTTGTCCTGTCTTGATGCGGCAACCGGCGAGACGTTGCGCACCTATGCCGACACCAAGTCAGCCGAGGAGGTTATCTGTTCAGACGGCGTGCTCTTTGTTCTCGTGAACGTCAGTCCTTCGCAATATACAGGCTTCAAGCCGATGTACGAGGACCAGATGTGGAACGCCATGCGGTACGTGGCGTCGAGCATGCCATGGAACGAACAGCCCCGGTGGATCACGGCCATCAGGGCCGATACGGGAGAGCTTCTGTGGAAGAAGGAGCACAGGGTTGCACCGCTCACCCTTACCTGCAGCGCGGACTCGGTCCTGTTCTTTGATGGGGAGCGTATTGTCAGGCTGGACCGCAAGAGCGGTGATACCGGCTGGCGCTCGGGGAAGCTAACCTCGGGATTTCCCAAGGCCCTTTTCAGTCGGGCTCCACAGAAGGTTAAGGAAGTGTGGCGGCCGGAAAAGACGAAAACAGCATTTGTACCCACGTCTTTTGCACCGACGCTGGTGTCATACAGGAACGTGATCCTGTTCTCGGGAGGCGACGGCAGGATGTCCGGGATCTCCGCCGAGACCGGCAAGATCCTCTGGACGGAAGAGGCGCTGCACTCGGGACACTTCTCTCCGCAGGACTGCATGGTGATGGACGGCCTGGTTTGGACGGCCTTGATCGCCGGCGGTGGCGATGCCGGAACCATGGTCGGACGAGATCCACTCACGGGCGAGATCAAACGCGAGTTTCTGCCCGACATCAAGTCGTGGTATATGCATCATCGGTGTTACCGGGCCAAGGCCACGGATCGTTACTTCATTGCATCGCGAACCGGAATCGAATTTGTCGACTACCGCAAGCAGACGTGGGAAGACCATCACTGGACAAGAGGTGGCTGTCTCTATGGCATTATGCCCTGCAACGGCCTGCTCTACGCACCTCCTCATTCCTGCGCCTGCTACATGCAGTCGAAGCTGAATGGATTCAACGCGCTTGCAGGCAAGAGCACGATGGATGCAGGACACGAGATACGGGAGAGACTCGATAAAGGAGTAGCATACCGGCACTCTTCGACGCGTACCGCCCAAAGCGTGGATGACTGGCCGACATACAGACATGACTCAGAACGGAGTGGCTGCTCGAAGACGGCCGTACCCGTCGGGTTGAAGCAGATCTGGACCTGTGATATTGGTGGACGTCTCAGCACCATGACGGTGTCGGCGGGCAGGTGTTTTGTTGCATCCATTGATCGCCACACGGTCCATGCTCTCGATGTGAAGACCGGTGCGGAAGCATGGAGCTTTACGGCCGGCGGCAGGGTGGACTCGCCTCCAACCATTTGGAACGGACACGTGCTCTTCGGTTCGGCCGATGGTCACGTCTACTGCTTGAGAGCCGATGACGGGACGCTGATATGGCGGTTGAGAGCGGCTCCCGGGAAAAGACGAATCATAGCCTTTGAACAGGTGGAATCGTCCTGGCCAATACACGGCAGCGTGCTGGTACAGGATAACGCCTGCTACTGTGTGGCGGGTAGATCCATGTTCTTGGATGGCGGCATTCGCCTGCTCAAGATCGAGATCAGGACCGGCAAAATCCTCCTGGAAGCGGTAATGGACGGTCGTGATCCGGACACGGGCAGAAATCTTCAGTCCCTGAAGCGGACACACAACATGCCCGTGGCGCTTCCCGACGTGCTTTCGAGCGACGGGAAGTACCTGTATATGCGGTCACAGAGAATAACGCTTGACGGCAAGCGGGAGGAAATTGCACCGATAGACGTCAGGAAACAGGGCGGAGAAGGAAGACACCTATTCTCTCCGATCGGGTTCCTGGATGGATCCTGGTGGCATCGAGGCTACTGGGTATATGGCACGGAATTTGGTGAGGGGGCGGGTGGTTATTCCCAAGCGCAGAAGTATGCGCCGGCCGGAAGAATCATGGTGTTCGACGATTCAACCCTGTACGGATACGGCCGGAAACCTCAGTACTACAAGTGGACCACTCCACTGGAGTACCGTCTTTTTGCCGCTAAAAAGGCGCTGACGACGGGGTCTGCCCCGGCGCGCGAGAGCAAAGGCCAGAGTGGAAGGAAGGCGCCCAGAATCAGCACGACCAGGCCGCAGTTCGTGTGGAATCAGGATATCCCGATCCAGGTGCGTGCCATGGTCTTGGCCCACTCGACAGGCTTAGGGCGGGCCCGCAAGACGCTTTTCGTTGCAGGGCCGGCGGACGTTGTTGACGAAACGGAAGTGTTTCATAGCTACACGGAACCGGTGGTACAGAAGACGCTGGCGAAGCAGCGTGATATTCTTGAGGGAAAGAAGGGCGGGATGATCCACGCCGTATCTGTCGAAGACGGTGCGACACTGGGGGAGTATCCGCTGACATCCCTTCCCGTGTGGGATGGGCTGGTTGCAGCCGGGGGCCGGCTCTATCTGTCGGCCCTGGACGGTTCCGTCATTTGCCTGGGCGACTAGTCCCAAAACAAGCGAGGT
>JAGMDR010000345.1 GCA_023128595.1 Planctomycetota bacterium
GTATATCGAGAGGCCGGGCCATCCCTGTCGCCCGTGTAGTATTCGATTACCATAAAGTCTATGATGTTATCAACATCCAGCAGCTTCTCGTAGTCCGGATTGGGCGTGCCGTCGATGTTCAGCCCCTGGATCCGGTAGTACCTTTCAATGTCGTTGTTGTTCAAGATTAGGATTGTCTCGTCGTAGAGCCGGTCAATGGCGTCACGGTTGCCGTCGGAAGCGTACATGCCATGGGTCTTTATGACGTCGTAATCCTCTCTCTCGGGGCCCATATACGATTCTGCGAACGCCGATTCGGAGCGTTCCTGTGTCTGGTAAAGGCCCCAGTACTGGCCGTTGAGATAGAGATGATAATATCGGCTGCGTGTATAAGGACTGCCCGTCGCGCCCTGGATGTCCCGTGAGAACACGTCGCGGACCATCGTGTTGTGGCCGCTGCCGCCGTGGCTCCAGGAGTAGTTCTGGCTGGTTCGCAGGTCAATCTTGTCGAACTCATCGACACCCTCATCCTCGAAGAGAGGAAACTCCAGGTTTGCCTGGCCGTACTCGGACCTGAAGAACAGCCTGAAGGCGTGCTTCGGATTCCAGCTTCCCCGGCTGTAGCCGCCGCGGATACGCAGTCCTGCGTTTATATGGAAACCATCGCTGCCGTCGGGATTGATCAGCTCAACCGAGGCAGGCCTCTCCCAGCCTCGACCGTGCCCGCCCGGGTTCACATAGATACCTATCACCGGGTCAAACAGGTTCGCAAGGTCCGTTGCCAGAGAGATCGAGGGAATTGCCAGCAGGGCATCATCGACGAGATCGCGATACCGGCTGTCATTGGTTACGACGTCCGGGTCCATTCCATAGTCCATCGCGTGACCGTTGACCGCGCCGTTCGCGGGCCAGCCGGGACCCGGCAATTGGCCGCCGGGCGACTGCGCTATAACGTCACTGATGAAAATATACGTGTGCGTCATCACTACCGAGTCCAGATAGCCGGGCTTGAGAGCAACGGCACGCAGAGGCGTAGTCTTGTCTATGCGAATCGGTGAGCCGGACACATAAACGGACCCATGACTCGCCGAAGGCCGCGAGCCATCGGTTGTGTAACGAATCTCGGCCCCTCTCGTCTCGGTGGACAATATCAAATCTAACGGCCCGCTGCAAAAACCACGCTCGCGGCTGAACCAGACCTCACCCACGACACCCTTTGCACCGGAGACGTTGAACGTGGCCGGCGTCGGCAACGTGAAATATTGAAAAATATCCGAGTCGCTCGTAGAAACGAGCTCCGGCAGGACCAGAAACTCACCATCGCCTTTGTCGTCGTTTAGACAGTGAATCGCCAGCACATTCCTGCCCGTCCGCAGCACATCCAAAAACGGCATAAGGTTGGTCGATTCAAAACGCAAAGAATCCTCGATCGGCCGGTCCGAAAGCGCAGCAGAATTCCACTTCAAATTAGTCGGCGCATTGTCCCAGGCGACAAGCTGTCCGTTCAGATACGCCACGAATCCGTCCTCGTACTTCATCCGCAAAACAAACGTATCGAATGTGTCTATCTGCCCCTCTTCGAGATCGAATTCCATACGCGCCCACAGCGAGGCATTGACGTTCTGCATTTTGTCCTGGATGTCGGTAGTCGGTCCGATCCACAGCACGCTGCCGGGAATCTCCCTCTTTGATATCCCCGGCCCTGCGTAGCTGACGATCAGACCCTCGTCGCCGCCGTGCTCAAAGAATGTCACCGTAATCGGGTGGAGCCCTGTCTCAAGATAGATGGTCCCGGAAATCTCTCGCATCCCGTGCAGACCGTCATTGTTGACCACACGGGTACTTCCGATAAACAACTGGCTGCCGTCGTCGGAAGTGGTATAGAAGGTGTAGGTCCCGTTGGTGGGAACTTCGATAGAGCCGGTGAAGCGGAAGCCAAAGTAGTCGCTCTGGTCGCGCGGTGTGATATCGAAGTCCTCTACTATGCCGCGCCTAATGGGGCTCAGCGCATCGAAGTTTGGCAGGTAATCCCACGTTCCTTCGAAGTACTCGTAATTCAAGCCGGAGCTGACCGTGATATCGCCGAAACCGATACTGATCTTGCCGGTATCCCACGTCGGATCGAAATAATCGACGGCTGTCCAGTCCGCTCCGGCGTCGCTTGCAGCAGGCACATGATAGAAAGCAGTTGCCCCCATACCCACAAGCCGGGAGGCATTCTGCGCCAGGCCGTACGAAACGTCCGACAACTGAGCAGGATATTCCGGCGCGTATTCGTGGACAATACTGATGCCATCCGACCCAACGAGAGCCAGATAGCATCCACCGCCACTCTTGTCCAGATTGAAGTTCGTGTGCAGCGGCTTATTGGGATCAGGATCGCGACGGTCCTTCTCTGAAGCAAAAACCACTAAGAATTCTCCCGCCTCAAGTACCACACCGGCCGGAAACTCCCACATGACCAGGTTCAAATCATTGTTAGTCAGGTACCAGCCGCCCAGGTCAATAGCTATATCCGTGGGATTGTAAATCTCGATCCAATCGGAAGAATCCCCGTCTTCGTCCAGCAATTCACCTTTCTCCGGGTCCGGCGGATTGTCACTTTTGTTGCTCGCCATAAACTCGCTGATGACCAGAGGCTGCGAATAAGTACCGGTGATGGCTGTTAGCTGACCCTCATTGATGATAACCGTTCGCTCGGTCGCACTGACCCACCCATCAATCTCCTTGAACTCAACTGTATGCGCGCCAACGTACAAGCTACTGGCGGTTGTGCCGGTATTACGCCAGGCGCCTTCGTCCACCCGCCATTGTGCGTCTGCCCCGACAGCCGCCTGCGGCAGGATATCAACCTTCAACAAGCCAAGCTCCGGAACATAAGCTCTCGAAATAACTTCGTCTTCGCCGGCGCTAATCTCAACCACTATGTTAGCCGGCTTCGTCCACCCCGGAACGTCCACGAACTCGACTGTGTGCGAGCCGACAGACAGGTCCACCTTCTCGCCCGTGTCCCGCCAGTCGCCGCCGTCAACCTGCCATTGTGCCCCGTCAAGAATTACCTCCGGGGGCGAAATCGCCACGACCAATGAACCTGTAAACTCCCCTACTGCACCCCAGTTCGCTGCCAAAACCGCAAAGTCCGGAAAATCCACTCCATCGCCGCCAACTAAGTCAGCCGGGCTGCCCGGAGGGTCCAGCCAGCGATGCGCCAGAAACTTGACGTCGTTAAAATCAACCCGGCAATCATTGTCCAGGTCGCCCTGTGGACAGGCCGACCACGCAGAACCGGCCAAAGATGCACTCAGTGCAACAGCAAGTAACGAAGCCCTCAGAGACCTGAGCATCTTCTATCTCCTTCCTCACACATAGCAAAACACCCATTTAGCTTCCGTCTTCGGAACTTATAGGCCCTAAAAAACCATACCAACCTCATATATTCATTCTAACATATTCGGGTAGTCGGAGTCAATGCCTTTAGGCAAGCGATTTTCGACAAGCCTGTAAGAACGCCCTTTCCGGCTTTCTCAGGGACATTCTTCCCGGATATGGAGGCATAGGTCCGAATTTGGGCCAAATGACGCATCAGGCCCAATCCTCCAGCATCTGCCTGCACGAGTTGTTGGACGATAACGGCTCAGCGTGTTTGGCCGCGTCGGATCCAAACGGCCAAAGTGTCAGGTGGATAGTCAAATGACTACGGGCTTCTTCACGCTCCGGCCGG
>JAGMDR010000346.1 GCA_023128595.1 Planctomycetota bacterium
TCGCAATGACATATTTGGGCTATTTGCTTCTATATGCATCCTGAGAATCAGGTAAGGTGCTCGCAATGACGAAAAACGGCCAAAATTCAACATATCACCCCGTGAACGGTTACGGCTTTATTAGCTTGTGAATGAGTATCGATAAACCAGAAATCCTTTGCCGCAAAACCTGCCCGCACCCTGTAGAAACAGCATTTGTCATTCCTGCGAAAGCAGGAATCCAGCTTTTTCGCCGAATACCCCTGCTTTCGCAGGGGTGATATTGGCAGTTTTGCCTTCCCGCAACAGTAACTATTTAACCAATTAACTCAATCTTCGCCCAGTAGCCGGCCTCAAACTTCCATTCGCTCGGCTGGTTGATTAGTTCGAGCTTAACCTTTTTGCCGGCGTAACACGACAGGTCCACCTCGATGTCGGTCCAGAGGTCTTTGGCGGTCTCTTTGCCGATGGTCTTGCTTAGGAGCTCCTTGCCGTCGGCGTTGACTATCAATATCCAGTTGCCCTCGGGGTGATGGCCCACGGTCAGCGCAAGGGTTGTCTTTTTGCCGGCGGGAACCTCAACTTCTTTCGACAGCACACAGCCGGCCGTACGGCTCAAGGGATGCGTCATAAGAACGTTCTTCTTGCCGTGCAGCTCGTCGTAGAAGCCTGGATTCATATCATCTCCGCACTTTGCCACCTTCCAGCCGCCGCCAAACTTTTTCGCCGCCTTGGACATATCCTTCCCGGCCGTGGCGGTGATCTGGGCCATCTCCTTCTCCGTAAAGCGGCTGTTGGCAACGGGGCCCGCCTCCCAGCACTGCTCGAGCTTAGTTGGCTTGGCCTTAGCAACCGGAATGACGAACACCTCGGCGCCGTCGGCGTTCTTTTCGATGCGCCCTCCGGCACGCTCGACCGCCTGGCGGACGAGCTTTTTGCTGACCTCAACGAGCATCGGGAAGTTGTAGGGCGTATGGCTGAACTTGCCTTGGGGGTTCAAAGCTGATTTGAACTTATCGGGCAGTTTGTCAAAGCCGATGGTCGTAAACAGCACGCCGCCGGAGTTCGACGGGTTGCAATCGGAATCCTGGCCGCAGCGGGTCGAGATGATTATGGTCTCATCCGGATCGCCCTTGCCGTAAAGCAAGCCCATTACGATATAGGCGCCGTTGATCTTGGCGTCGATATTGAAGTTACTCTTCGGCCCCCCGCACGAGAACCGTCTATACTCCACATTATCCTGGTATTTGTCCTCAATGAGCTGCCAGGTTTTTTGCCAGTCGTCCGGATTGGCGGCGTGCCACTTGAGCACATCGGCAACGCACTCATAATACTGGCTGGGCTTTGGGATGCACTTTAGGGCGGCCTGCACAATCTTGACCATGTCATCTTCAAAGAATGCCTCGGCGTACATACCGGCGACGAACTGTCCGCCGTAGAGGCCGTCACCGTAGTTCATCAGTCGCCCGAATTTTTCGCCCAGCTCAATGGCCACGTTGGGCAGCCCCGGCGCGATAAGGCCGGAGTAATCCGCCTCGATTTGGTAGTCGATGTCGTCGGCGTGTTTGTTGAACTGCGGATGCCCCGAATCCGGCGGGGCGACGCCGCTTCGCAAAAGGGTCCGCCCGGCGTTGTTGGCGTGCCAGAGCGGGTAGCGGCTGTTTGCAAAATCGATGCCCGCCTGCCGGATCGAAACGTCCATTCCGTACAGCTCCAGTGTCCGCAGGAAGGTCATCTCCACATAGATGTCGTCCTGGTGAAATTGGTTGATTAACTCCGGGCGCCATTTTGGCATTTTGTCTTCGGGTATTATTTCGCCCTTGAAGTGAAACTCCGTGGGTCCGCCCCAGCCGACGCCGGCCATCTGCCCGATCCACCCGCCCTTCATTTTATCGACATAATCCTCGACGCTGATACGCCGGAATTTCGCAGCAAATGCGGTCTGCATCGAAAACCAACAAACAATCACCAAGCCCAGACAAATGAGTCTAACCGGGTTATTCAGCTTCGAAACGCGCATGATAGTACTCCTTACCGACAATTCGCAATCAGTTGTCTATAACACAAAACGGCTTAGCGGTTCCATTCTGCGATTAGCTTTTTGATCCTATCGGTATTGAAATTCCTCGGCTTCGGGTAATCCTGATTGGCCTCAAGCTCCTCGATAGTGGGTGTTTTCGACGGCACGCCGTTGGCCGGCACCTCGACGCCGGTAACCCATACGAGGGCGTTTAGCACGATTTTGCGGAAGTCGTTGTGGGCCCAGCTATGGTGCCAATGTCCGCCGGTGAACCCGAATCCTCGCCCGCCGTCCGGGCGCTCGTACGCCCAGCCTACGTGCTCGGCCATACCCGTTCGCGCACGAACAGTCGGATTGCCGCTGTGCGCCCCATCCGGTCTCTTGCGGGTGCTCTCCGGCGGGACGGCCGAGAGAACCGGCGTTACTCCCTGCATATTCTCGCGGAAGCGCATGTGGTAATACCACTCGTCGTCTATCTCGAAGGGCCTGACGCCGCGGGTGATTGGGTGCTTGGGGAATTTCTTAAACTCGGCCTTCCAGTGCGGATTGACCGACCAGTTTGTCTCGAAGTATCCGCCGGTCCAGTCGAGCATTGAATTACCGGGCCTGCCCTTGGGAATCTCCACCCCGTAGTGCAGACAGGCAATCCCCATGCCCTTCTTGGCCATCGCGTCCATCTCGTCGAGGTGCTGCATGGCTACGTGTCCTCCGCCGCCGTCACAGTACATGGCGATCGCATCGGCATTGTCAAAGGCCGTAGGGTCCTTGGGCCAGCCACTCTGATAGACCGTCGCATATATATCGGGTACGTTTTCGTTCAGCCATTTGGCCAGCAGCAAACATCCGGCATTGTGCTCGTGGGCATTGTAACCGTGACTCTTACGCCCCGCGACGAGGACGATTTTCTTCTTATCAGCCATCTTGGTCCTCTTGAGCTGGATGTCCTTGAACTGAATCCCCATTGGCGGCCCTGCGTGCAACTGAAGCGCAAGCACACCCCCCAACTCCATATTCTTCTTGTCGTTGTCAATCACCTCCGAAGTGACTTTTCCGTTAATCTTCAGGGTTATGTGATTGCCTTTGGCAATGATATGGTACTCATTCCAGCCGTCCTTGTTGACGATGGCCATCAGGGCCTTTGCGTCACCGACGGAGACGGTATTCTTCTTGCCATCGGAGCCGATGGTAGTCTTCTGTCCGCGTGCGGCGAGCATTCCCCGGCCGCGCTCGTCGTAGAGCGCACCGACCCACGTGCCGCCACGGTCGATGTCCGCCTGATAACCGCCGACGTGACCGTTCTTGTGGACCTGGCTTCGGATCTGGATGCCGGAGTTGGCGGCCGGGGTCCCGCTGATGCGGTACTTGAGCTTCAGCTCGAAGTCGTCCAGCTCGCCCAATTGCCAGACGAGAAACTGATTCGATTTGAGCGGGTTCTGTGCTGTGGACTTACCGGTAATGGCACCGTCATCGACGGACCAGTAGCTCATCTCGGGCGCCTTCCAGCCGGTGAGCGTCTTGCCGTCGAATATGGGTTTGAAGCCGGCGTCCGCCGCAACAGCAGGAGCAGCAGCAAGACCCAGAACAATTAACGCAATCAAAACAAGTTGTAAATGAATCGTTCGCATAATAATTCCTCCTTTGTAAAGAGACCCTGTTTTGCAGTGCCCTGCAAACCAGGAAACCATACAACAATATTGTTACGCCCGGGCGCTTAGCCCGCGGCTTCCCATTGTTCTTCGACAAACTTCAAACCGTCGGTATAGACCGATTCGCGGCTGGGGAAGAAATCGCGCCAGACGCGAGTGGCGGCCGCCAAATCAGGCAGCGCACGCCCGAACGCTTCGATGACCAGCCACGCATCGTAGCCGCCCGAGCGAAGGGCCTTGAACGTGCCGGGCCAGTCGATGTGGCCTTTGCCCGGCGTGCCGCGGTCGTTCTCACTGATGTGGACGTGGTTGATAACGTCGATGTGCCCAGTGATACAGCCAACCGGGTCCTGCTCTTCGATGTTGGCGTGAAAGGTGTCGTACAGGACGCCTACATTCGGATGGTTGACGCGCTTGACGTAATCTGCGGCGTCGGCCATTGTGTTGAGGAAATAACACTCGAACCGGTTGAGGAACTCCACGGACAGGGGAAGGTTGGCGGCGGCGGCAACCTCGGCGGCCTTACTGTGCACCTCGGCTGCGCGCTGCTTTTCGTCCTCGGTGGGAGCTTCACCGGAGAAGACGCCGAGCGGCTGGTAAAACGGCCCGCACAGGACACCCGAGCCCAGCGCCGCCGAGCAGTCGATTGCCCACTTGAGATGCTCTACCGCTGCCTGACGGTTCTTCGCATCGGCACTGATGGGATTGTGCTCCTCGTCTGGAATAACCGTTACGGACGTGCAGCCCAGTCCATTATCCTTGATCGCCTTGCCGACCTTTTCAAAGTGCGCCACGTCCCCCTCAAAGAGAGGTATCTCGACGCCGTCGTAGCCGATGCCCTTGAGTGTCTCAAGCAGCGGCAGGTCCTCTTCGGTGACGTGCGTCGTCCACAACAACATATTGAATCCAATTTTCATTACAGTTTCTCCTTATTCATAAGCATTTATTTCTTAGCCGGCGCTTGCTGCGGGGCCTTATGCACAACGGGCAGGCCCCCGGCCCAGGCACAAGCACGGCGGAAGAGCCGGCCGACATCCGGATTGGCCAGGGCCTGAACATCGTGGCCCAGGACACTGTGTAATACTCGCCCCTTGCCATAGTCTAATACAAAGACCATAGGATAATCCTTCCCGTCAACTTTGGAACGCGCCGTTGCCAAGACCTTGATTGGAGTCTCACCCGCTAAGCACGTGTATAACTCATCGACCGTCTCAAATGCTTTCATCCCCTTGGTTACAGGGTGTTGACCGTCAATGATCTTGACAGTGAACTTGCCGTGCGGGTCGTGCCCCCGCAGCTTCGGGTCCCACACGCGTCCTGCAAGTTCGACGAATTCAGGCCACTGCTGAAACGCCCCGCAGGCGAAGTGAACCAGCACCAAACCCTTGCCGCT
>JAGMDR010000347.1 GCA_023128595.1 Planctomycetota bacterium
CGCCGGTCGTCGTGGATAGGTCTGGCCTGCTGCCCGACGAACCTTACGCGGATCATCCCGCAGGTTGGCGGACTGGTTTATGCCCAGAGTAAAAACCGGTTGTATGTCAACCTCTTCGCCGCAGGAGAGGCCTCGCTCAAGATGGATGGCGGTATGAAGGTAAAACTGGCCCAAAAGACCGACTACCCGTGGGACGGTCGCGTAAAGTTGACGGTCACGCCGGAGAAGGCATCCGATTTCGACCTGTGCGTGCGGATACCCGGCTGGGCGCTTGGCCGACCGGTTCCAAGCGATTTGTACCGCTTCGCCGACTCGAAGGTCGCTCCCGTTGGACTGAAGGTAAATGGAAAAACAATCGATGCCACACCAAGAAAAGACGGCTACGTCCACCTGAAACGTTCATGGAAGCCAGGCGATGTCGTGGAATTGGACCTGCCGATGCCGATCCGCCGGGTCTATGCACACGAGAAAGTCAAGGCCGACCAGGGCAAGGTGGCGTTGATGCGCGGCCCGATCACCTACTGTTTCGAGGCGGTTGATAACCCGAACGTGGACGTCCTTAGCGCAGCCTTACCGCGAGAAGCCGAACTTCGTGCAGAGCATCGCGACCGATTGCTCGGCGGTGTGACGGTCCTTCAGGGCAAAGGCCTTGATGGCCGGCAGCGTCCGGTCACTCTGACGGCCGTGCCGTATTATTCCTGGGCCAACAGGGAGAAGGGAGCGATGACGATCTGGATCAAAGAAGCTACCGGCACGCCGGTTGTTTCATGGACAATGCGGGCGAAGTGATAGCCGACGGCTGGGAAAGCGCGTGCGGTTTCCGGAGTGCAAACGCGCCACAGGCCTTTGAGTTCCACATAGTAGGGGTTACGCTCCTCGATTGGGGCCAAAGAGCAGCCCAACACTGCGAGACTCATGTTTTTCAGAAATGTCCTTCAATCCATTTGCTAAGTACCTTTCTCCTGCAATCTATTCATAGATATTCTTCATCTGCCATGCGTCGAGCGATTTGAGCACGGCGTCCCGGCCCTGGGAGCGCAGGGATACGCCTACGCTGTCTTTGCGGCCGGGATAGACACGCATTGCTACGCATTGTTTGCCGTTGACGAATACTTCGACTACGCTCCTGTCGATAAATACGCGAAGTTTCAACCGCTCGTTCTTCGCGAGTAAAACCGGGGCCGTCTCGGGGGCTCGCGATCGTACGTCCCCAAGAATCGACGAATAGGATGAATCGATCGAAATCAAGCTGCTATATTTTCTGCTGTGTGCATGAGTTCTTCCGTATTCGCGGTGTCTGTATCCGCGGTCCTCAAAGAACATGATCCGGGTGCGCTCCCGGGCGTCGGGTCCGCGCAAAACGTTCATTTCGACCATCGGCGCCCCTTTCGGATCAATCTCAGCAGTAAGCTCCATTGCGTTGCCTCGGACCTGGGCAGTGTCATGATCTGGTTCCAGCCTTTGGTTGGTTTTCCCGGATTCATATTGAAGATCACGATGACTCCCCCCTTGCCGTCCGGCGTTGCGGACGGCGCGTGGACGCCGGCGGGAGCGTGCGGGCCGAAATTGAAGTCGCTGCCTGCCGTAACAACAAACTTGTCCCGCCTGGTATCGTAATCGCCGAGTAAGTACTTTCCGCCGCTCGTATGGCTGAAGTGCAGCAGGATGTGCTTATCGCCGATCGGCCAGAAATACGGACAGGCCCCGTCATCGCCAACCAGCGAGTAGCGATCATTCTCGACGAACGGGTGCAGATACTCCCATTTCGCCAGGTCTTTCGAGCGGAGCAGGAAATTAGCGCGAATTCGCTTGCCGCCGGGCCCATCCGGCAGCGTGCCCCCGGATAGCGAGTAATATATGTTGCCTTTCTTCCAGATGCACGGGTCGAAGACGCGGTAAGGCAGGGCCGAGCCGTCCGGATTTGTCATGGGGATAACGGCTTTACCGCTAACCTTCTCCCAGTTCAACAGCAGGGGATCGCTGGATACGGCCACCATATTGCCGACCGTTGTCCCATGATACATCGCGATCACTCGGTCCTTTTCGACGAGTGTCGAGCCGGAAAAACAACATCTCTCCGGATTGGGATAAATTGCGTATGGAAGGTCTCGCCAGTGGGTCAAATCGTCGCTGACGACGTGCCCCCAGTGCTGGCGCGGGTCTTCCGGCGGATATGCCTGATAGAACAAATGCCAACGGCCTTTCCAGAAACA
>JAGMDR010000348.1 GCA_023128595.1 Planctomycetota bacterium
AGTCCGTTCGGATCGTTGAGCCGGTTCTCAGGATTGACGTAGTGATAGACCGGCCGATATGGATCGCCGGCCATCTTCTTCCGCGACTCCTTGAAACGCAGAATCAGCGGATTTGTTTTGAGTTGAGCCTCCTGCTCCTCGAGCGTATCGGCGAAGCTGTATTTCGGGACACGCGAGGTGTAGTCGGGTGTTTCTTTCCGGGTCTTGGACTGCTTCCGGGCCGAGAGTGTTTGCCGAGCAGACACCGCCAAAGCCGCTGCCATTACACCGGTCTGTTTTAGAAAGCTACGACGTTTCATGCGATTCATTGAACACACTCCTTATCTGTCCTTGGTAAAAGTCAACAGTATCCTGCCGCCCGCCTTTTCCCATGATTCGAGCACTGGGATATTGTACTTGATGTTTTCGGCGTGATAGACCTCCGCAAGGGCCCAGCGGGCAACACGTTCGCCAATCGGCCGCTTGTACGGTGAGTGCATTTGGATGTGGCCCAGGTCGTAGGTACAGACCAGCCCCGTGTTCTTGTACTTGCGCCAGGCCTTTGCCTGTGCCTCGCGTACCCCGGCCGCCTTGTGGAGCATGGCCTGTTCGGGTTCGTTCTCGTCGGTCGGCCAGCCGAAGCTCGTCATCTGAACGATGCAGAACGGCAATTCCGGGTCGCCAAAGATACGCGGCAATTCCAGCTTGGCCTCCAGCGTAACAGCCATGCTCAATAATAGTGCTACGATAACTTCGACTTGTCTTGTCCATTTCATTCGACTCATATTGGATTCTCTCTTTTCAATGCTACTATATTTCTAACGGCTCCAGGGTGAAGGCGAATTCGTATGAATCCACGCGCTTAAGTTGATACTTCTCCATCGTTATCGCGGTGCCGCAGCTTCCGTTGCCCAGGCCGTGCTGGGCGTAATCCAGCGACAGAACCACCTCCTTCAAAGGTTTCAGTTCGTCCAGTCGCCAGGCATCGTCAAGTTGCCGGCAACTGCAAAAAGAACTGAAACTAAGAATAGCCGTCTCATTTGGCACACTCACCTTCCTTGAAAAACCGTATCACGTATTCTCCACCGCACACTCGAAACAGCCAGTTGCAGTGGCCTTCCAATGAACAGCTTCTATCATACAGAAATATTCCGGTCGGGCAAGCTGGTGCGTTTGAATAATACGCCTCACAGGAGAATGAACAAAATGAATGGACCCCCTTTCATCAGGTAATGGAAGGTCGCAATCCGGGTCGTTGGCATCTTCTGCCTCACCATTCAGTTACCGGCTGCTGCGCTGACTGCGGACATCAAGAGGGATTTTGCCGACCCTCCAATAACCTGTTGGCCCCGACCGCTCTGGTGCTGGAACAATACTGAGGCAACTGTTGAGGTCCTTCACGAACAGATGCAGAAGTCGAGGCGGTGTGGATAAAATCGGTGGAAATCGTCCTGCGGAGAAAATTTTACAAGATCATTAGTACTTTGTCAAGGCTGATTTTGGGGGTTGTCATTGCGAGCACCTCACCGGATTCTCAGGAGGCATACAGAAGAAAGTAGCCCACGC
>JAGMDR010000349.1 GCA_023128595.1 Planctomycetota bacterium
ACATATCACCCCGTGAACGGTTACCTTTAACGGAAGAATTAGTCATAAATCATCGCTATCAATACTAATAGCTGGCTAAACACGTACGGCCGCTCGCGGCCTGTTTTCACTGCATATTTTCTGTGAAATTTCGGAATAATTTCTTGCATTGCCGATGGCAGTTTGGTATTATAACGATAGTGGGTTGGGGGGTATTTCCTCTCCTCTCTCCCTCCGCGTCCCCCCACCCACTTTCATTTTACTCCGGCAGTGGAAAACATCGGTACTTTCACTGAGGGCCCCTCGAAAACATTCTTGCAATCCGCCGGTCGCTTCTGGTATATAAGTGTGCAGCGACACAACAAATAGAAACAAGCAACAGGACACACTATCGATGCTACTTTCGGCATCCGCCACAGGCGGACAAAAGAGACAATGGGTAATCAAGCCCGCCGCCGACCGCGCTGCGCAGCTTGCAAAATCTCTGAACGTCTCGATCCTTCTGGCACAAGTCCTAATCAATCGCGGAATAACCGATGCGCAGGCCGGCGCCGCCTTCCTTCGACCGAAACTGACCGAGCTTGTCGGTCCCGAACAAATGCCGGGAGTTCAAGCGGCGGTCGCCAGAGTAAAGCACGCTGTCCAGAACAGGGAAAGGATCACCATCTACGGGGACTACGACGTGGACGGCATTACGGGGGTCTCAATCCTCTGGCAGCTCTTGAGGCTGCTCGGCGCCGACGTCGATTATTATATCCCGCATCGCATCGACGAAGGCTACGGCCTGAACGCCGAAGCGGTCCGCACACTTGCCGAATCCGGCAGCGAGCTGTTAATAACCGTCGATTGCGGCGTGACGGCGTTCAACTCAGCCGAGCTGGCAAAGGACCTGGGTCTTGATCTGATAATAACCGACCATCACCAGATAGGAGTCCGGGGCGAACCGGCGCTGCCCGAAGCGGTTGCAATTGTACATCCGGCGCTGGAAGAAAGCTATCCGAATCAGGACTCGGCCGGTGCTATGGTCGCTTTTAAGCTGGCCTGGGCCGTCGCCAACGAGCTGAGCCCCGGCCAGAAGCTTGAGCCGACGCTCCGTGAGTTTATGCTAAATGCCACGAGCCTCGCTGCGATGGGGACAATCGCCGACGTTGTGGACCTGCGAGGCGAAAACAGGGTGCTGACAAGCTACGGACTCAAGGCGATCCCTCACTGCAAGCTTTCAGGCATCCAGGCCCTCATCGACTCGGCCGGGCTGACCGGACGAGGGCTCGATAGCTTCGATATCGGCTTTCGACTTGCACCGATACTAAACGCCGCAGGGCGAATGGGGCATGCGCGGCTCGCGGTCGAGCTTCTGACAAGCGAGAGCCAGATTCGATCGAGGCAGATAGCAGAATATCTCAAAGAGCAAAACTCCCTGCGCCGGCAGTGCGAGAGAAAGATATTCAAGCAGGCCTGCAGAATGATAGTTGAGCAGGGCGCCAACCACCCCGACCGAAAGAGCATTGTGCTCTCGAGCCAAAGCTGGCATACCGGGGTAATCGGCATCGTCGCCTCGAGGATCGTGGACAAGTTTTATCGCCCGACGATTATGATCAATGCCGCGCTCGAGAACGGTATCGCTCAGGGTTCGGGCAGGTCAATTCCGGGCTTTTGTTTGCTCAGCGCTATTGAGGCCTGCTCGGAGCATCTGGCCGCCTTTGGGGGCCACGAAATGGCTGCGGGCATAACCATCGAAACCGAAAAGATAGAGCAGTTCGCAGCCGACTTCGAGGCATACGCCAAAGACAACCTCAACGAAAATGATATTGTCGCCAAGCTTGATATCGATGCCCAAGCCCCCCTGGGTGAGTTTCGCAGGGAGATGGTGAGCGAATTGCAGATGCTCGGTCCTTTCGGGCAGGGCAACCCGGAGCCGGTTTTCGCCACAAACGGCGTTCGGTTAGCCAATCCACCGAGGAGGGTCGGCTCGGGCGGCGACCACCTCCAGCTTACGATAACCGACGGTCTGGCCGCGGTTCGCTGCATAGGTTTCAGGTTCGGGAAATTAGAGAAGAAGCTGCTCGATCACGAATTCTTCAACGTCGCTTATCAGCCGCAGATCAATACTTATAACGGTACCAGTAACGTCCAATTTGTCCTGGCCGACGTGCAGTTTGAATAGCTCCGCTTAACAATTGTCCCACCGTCACGGCGCACAAGAGCCTGTGGCTAATTTTTCCGGGACACTGTAAGACTCTTTCTGACAAAGGATTCCCCACTGCGTCATTGCGAAGGAGCCGT
>JAGMDR010000035.1 GCA_023128595.1 Planctomycetota bacterium
GAAACCACCAGACAGTTGGCTCTAAAAGAGGGCATTATGGTCGGTATTAGCTCCGGCGCAGCAATGTGGGCCGCTATCCAGCTCTCTCGCAGAGACGAAAACCGGGGCAAGACAATTGTCGTCATCTTACCCGACACCGGAGAAAGATATCTATCAACCGAAATGTTCGAGTAGCGGCAGGGGCGCCTGCGCCGCGGCCGGAGGACCCTACAATGAAAAAGAAAAAACTGACCGGCGAAAAAATCAGGACACTCGTTAGCCAAATCGCTGAGACTTATAAAGGCGATTCCGGAATAAATTTCATCGACGCATCCAATCTGCCCGTCAGAGGCGAGATTCTGGAAACGCTCGAATCGCTCTTTGAAATCCTCTTTCCCGGCCATACCGGCAGAAGAACTGTCACAAAATCAAACATCAGCTTCATCATCGGTGACATCCTCTGCGAGGTCTATAGCGAGCTTTCAAGACAAATTGAGCGTGCGTATCAATACCAGTGCAGAATAAAAAAATGCGACGACTGTGATTGCCGCACAATGGCCGAGAATGTTACCCAGCACCTGCTGAGCCGGCTGCCCAAGATAAGAGATCGCCTCAAAGGGGACGTCGGCGCCGCTTTTGACGGCGACCCCGCCGCAAAATCCTACGAGGAAATTGTCATAAGTTATCCCTGTATCACTGCCATTGCCACGCATCGTATCGCACATGAGCTGTACCTGAAACAGGTCCCGCTGATTCCGCGAATAATGGCCGAGTGCGCGCATGCAAAAACCGGCATCGACATTCATCCCGGGGCAAAAATAGGCAAAAACTTCTTCATCGACCACGGAACGGGCGTCGTTATAGGCGAAACCACCGTCATCGGCAACAACGTCAAAATCTATCAGGGGGCCACTCTCGGAGCGTTGAGCTTTCGAAAGGACCAAAGAGGAAGAATAATAAAGGGCGGTAAGAGACATCCGACTATTGAGGACAATGTCACTATCTACGCCGAGGCCACAATATTGGGCAACGTCGTCATCGGAAAGGGCGCCGTCATCGGAGGCAACGTCTGGATAAAAGAGTCGGTCCCTCCCGGCGTGACCGTCTCAACGCCCAACCCCGACCTGGTTTACACCAAACACGAACAAAAAAGACCAAAACGCAAAGCAAAAAAACGTGACTGACTCAAAGTCAGGAGATACCCTTGAACGAACGCCTGCTTGAAAAAATTCAGAAACTAACAGACCGGCGCAATGCCGTTATACTCGCCCACAACTATCAGCCGGGCGAGATACAGGACCTCGCCGATTTCACCGGTGATTCGTTAGGCCTAAGCATAAAGGCGGCAGAGACTGACGCCGAGGTAATCGTATTTTGTGGCGTGCGCTTTATGGCCGAGACCGCCGCAATCCTCTCGCCCCAAAAGACCGTCCTGCTGCCCGATAAATCCGCCGGCTGCCCCCTGGCCGATATGATAACCGCCCAACAGTTGCGAAAACTAAAACACGATCATCCAGACGCCCTCGTCGTCTGCTACGTCAACAGCACCGCTGAGGTCAAGGCCGAGAGTGATTATTGCTGCACCAGCGCCAACGCCGTCGATCTCGTCGAATCGCTCCCGCCCGAGAAACAAATCATCTTCGTCCCCGACAGGCATCTCGGGCGGTTTGCCGCCGAGAGAACAGGCCAAGACCTTATCCTTTGGCCCGGCTACTGCGCAACACACGTCGTCATAACGGAAGACGACATCAATAATATGAGAAAACAACATCCCGATGCGATTGTAATGGCCCACCCCGAATGCACCGAGCCGGTCAAGGCCCTCGTCGACGAAATACTCAGCACCGGTCAGATGCTCAAATTCGCCGCCAAAAGCCCAGCCAAATGCTTTGCAGCAGCTACGGAGATAGGAATAATTCACACCTTAAAAAAACAAAACCCCAACGCCCGCTTCATCCCCGCCTCGGATAGGGCCGTTTGTCCGAATATGAAAAAAATTACCTTCGACAAAATCGTCGCCTCCCTGGAAGATATGCAATACGAAATCAAAGTGCCCCAAGAAATTAGTGTAAAAGCTAAAAAGTCGCTTGATAGAATGATAGAAGTTTTGCCAACTAAATAGCATAGGAAAATAGAATGACGGAAGAAAATAGATACCATGTAGAAACGTTGGCATTACACGCCGGGCAGCAGGCTGATTCCGATACCCTCAGCAGGGCCGTGCCCATCTACCAGACAACCAGCTACGTCTTCAAAGACACCGACCACGCTGCGAATCTGTTTGCTCTTAAAGAGTTCGGCAATATCTATACGCGCCTGATGAATCCGACCACGGACGTATTTGAAAAACGCATCGCAGCAATGGAAGGGGGCGTCGGCGGCCTTGGCTTCAGCTCGGGCCAGTCGGCCATATACACCAGCATCTTCAATATCTGCGGCGCGGGAGGACACATCGTTTCCTCGAACTCGCTCTACGGCGGAACTGTCACGCTCTTCAGCCAGACTTTCAAGAAACTCGGAATCGAAGTTACCTTCGTCGACCCCAAAGACCCGGAGAATTTCGCCAAGGCCATCAAGGACAACACCCGCCTCATCTACATTGAAACCATCGGCAATCCAAAGAACGACGTCCTCCAATACGAAAAGATAGCCGACATCGCCCACAAAAACGGCATGCCCGTGATCTGCGACAATACTGTTATGACTCCGATCCTCCTGCGCCCCATTGAATATGGTATCGACATCGTCGTACATAGCTGCACCAAGTTCATCGGCGGGCACGGAACC
>JAGMDR010000350.1 GCA_023128595.1 Planctomycetota bacterium
CAATGACGATAGCGCCCGTGCTGCGTTTCGTGATCGAGTATTGACGAGCGCCGCAATCACTTGCCGGAAGAACCGGCCACACCCCGCGGAAGGAGAATTGACAATCAGGGATTGAAGATTCTGCATTCTTCGTTGCGGGGCGTGCGTTTGATGTTTGTCGGCCGAAGTGGTCTCGCCTATCTTCTTTTGACTACGGCCTTGTCGATCTTGAACTTGCCGAGCGTGGTCGCGAGATTGAAGAAGTCGGCGGGCTCGCCGTTTCCCACTGCCAGGGCGATATGTCCGGGGCCGTAGCCGCCCCACCCCACACCCTTAAACGCCGCATCCAGTCCAACCCACTTTCCGGTCTGGCCGCCCACATAAGCCTGCACCCAGGCATGCCCGCCGAAACCCTTCAGCCCGGACCAATCGTCCACGTACGCAACGCCTGTTACCATCTGGGCCGGTATCCCAACGGCCCGACACATCGCCGCGGTCAATACCGCGTGCTCGCTGCAATCGCCCTGTTTGCTCTTAGCGACCTCCAACGCCGATGCATAACCGACCGACAGGTCCTTGTTCTCGATATACTCGGCGACGAATGCCTCGATTCTTCTGACAGCCTCGCCGGCATCTTTGGTGCCGCCAACCGCGCTGCGGGCAAGCTTGATTATCTCCTCATGGTCGCTCTGCAAGAATCTGTTGGGCTTGGTCGCTTCGAGAATTGTTTCGTTCTTGCCTTGATAGGGAAATTCCGCACCTGCCGGCGCGGCGACCGGTTTGACCGTTACCGTCAGTTTGCCGTCTTCGGCCCGCTGCACCTGCTGGTTGTCGGTGGACGGTATATTGAAGTCCGTCTCGCCGGTAGGGCTCAGGGAATAGGTGATGGCCGAGGCTGTGTCAACGTTATTCAACGACTCCGGGGCGGTCAAAAACATTTTGCCGATTATTTCAAAGACATCATTCTTGCCGACTGCAAATTCCCTGGCGCAGGCGAGCATCTCAATTGTCATGCCGGCCACCGAAGTGATGAACTTTTGCATGCAGAGGTCGTCGTCAATGTAGCTCGTGCTGACTATTGCACCGGCGGGCGGTATCGTCATAGTGCTGGTCACCTCTGTCAAAGACACAATGCGCCCCAGCAGGTCAACATCTTTTTTCCCGCCCACTTCTATCTCGGTCTCAACCGCCTGCATCACCGAGGGTTCGAATATCTTGACGCTGTACTTCGAGCCCTCTTTCAGGCCCTTTTCCAGGTGCAGCAATCGCAAGCCCTCTGCCATAAGGGCGCCGCTCGGCCATTCGAAATTGCTCTTTTGCTCGGCGCCCATCGATGCAGTCGTAAGGTTCACCATTCCCTTATCGTCTATTGTTCCAGTCATTGTCGCCGTCATCCCGCTGAATTCCTGCACCGACTCAAAGCCGAGAGGCTTGCCGTCGGTTGTTTCGATGTGGGCTTCCGAGGTTTTCATTCTCACGGGAATATTAAGTCTGCTTATTGTTATGTCCATTTCAATGGTGGTAGTTACATTTGCGTCAGCCACGACGCGGCTCTGCATAGCATGGCCGACCTTTTTGCCCTCCATAAACACAGCGAAATACTCTGTTTCGTCGAGCGTGGTCTTTGCCGGCGCAAGTTCCTGTGCCGTTTCATCCGGCGTGGTCTTTGCCGGCGCAACTTCCTGCACCGCTTCGTCGAGCGTGGTTTTTGCCGGCGCAACTGCCTGCACCGCGGGCGTGTTCGGCGACGGCTCCTCTGTTACAGGCTCCGGCTCTTTCTTACAACCCGGCGCCAGCAGTATCAAAGCCAGGCAAATGCCGGCAAGATATTTTGCTCTCATAATCGAATCCTCTTGTTTTATGAAAAAAAGTACGTTGTCAGAATTCCTTAAACCAACCGGGGGTGGTTTTTCCGGTCTTCTTTTCTTCAGTCTCTTTTGGGCAGCTTGCTACAACCCACGATTATAAACGCAAAATGCTGATTTCTCATCAGAATAATTCCAGGGAGCTGCAAATTATCTCAGCGGCTCTGTCCGAGCCCTCCGGGTGTGAAATCATTTTCTGACAACTGATTGGGGCGTTTGTCAATACTCGTTCACAAGGCGCAACAGAGCCGCTATCGTCATTGCGAGGCCTTTGAAAAAGGCCGTGGCAATCTCCGCCTTACAAATGAGTGAGATTGCTTCGC
>JAGMDR010000351.1 GCA_023128595.1 Planctomycetota bacterium
ACTGCAGAAGAGCCCTGATAGACTATCAGGTTGATAGGCCGGGTGTGTAAGTGAAGAAATTCATTCAGCTAACCGGTACTAACGCTCAATTACTTGACCATATCAATCCTTGGTTGAATTTGGTTTGTGTTCATATCCGGGTTCCCATTTTGCGAAATCGAGCAAAATCGGGTCCCGCGCCATCTGCATATCTTTGTAAAATCAAAAGTCAAAATGCAAAGAGTAAAACTAAGGAAGTCATTGCCGCAAAGCGGCAATTCCGCAATTTTGATTTTTGATATTTGCTGTTTGAGTTTAATCAGGCTTTTAGCCTGATAACACGAACTTCCTGGTGACTATACTGGCGGGGAAACGCCTGATCCCATTCCGAACTCAGAAGCTAAGCCCGCTCAGGCCGATGGTAGTCCTCACGGGCGAGAGTAGGTGATCGCCAGGAATTATAAAGGCCGAGTGCGAGAAGCGCTCGGCCTTTTCCTTTTATTAATTTCACTGTTTTAATTGGTCTTTTTGGAGGCCAGAAAATGAGACACAAGCAGGAGAAGTATGGGAAAAAGGGTGTTGCTGGCGAAAGCCAGAGTGTGGGAGGGCAGCCAGCCCAAGCGAAACGGAGGCAGAACTCTGTCGGTAATCTAAACTGTGACTACAGGGAGTTCGAGTTGGCAATGGAGTACCAATTGCGGCTGTTCGACCTATATACTAAATGGGACAATGTAAGTATGATTAGCCAAACCATTTTAGTTGCGGCCGTTAGCCAACTTCTTGTCCATTCCCAAACAATATCGCGAACACTGCCACAGGTAGATTTGCAAAAAGGAATAGTATACTTGGCGGTGATAGGACTTGTAATTTGTTTTGTTTGGCTTTTGACCAACTTGCGAAATTTCTACTATGTTACAGTGCGCCAACAAATCCTTAAAGATCTGGAGTGCTTTATGACTAAGAATGGCTGTTATTATGGCTTCTACAATAGAGAGCTCGAAGGGGTTAATCGCCTTACAGATAAGAATTGGTCTACAAGGTTGAACGAGCATAAGAAGTATTGTGGGTCGTTTTGCGCGCGGCTAGCTTCGCTGTGCTCTCCAGTCTTCGGTCGCAGGTTTTCTACACAGCACCGTATGTTCGTGATACCTCTTATATTCATTGTTCTTTGGATAGGGCTACTTGTAGTCTTTGGACGCGTACCATAGCAAATTGGTAGAATAGGGCAAAGGACAGAGAATAGGGTGTACTGAGCAGGCCATTTTTTTCCTCAGAAGCTAAGCCCGCTCAGGCCGATGGTAGTCCTCCCGGGCGAGAGTAGGCCATCGCCAGGAATTATAAAGGCCGGTTCTAATAAAAGAACCGGTCTTTTCCTTTGCGGAAAATATTTAATTGACAATATGTCAGGAATTATTTACACTTTTTTTATGAGCCCTACGATTTTTCGCATTGGAAATTACAGGTTTTACTTCTTTTCGAGAGAAGAAGATAGAACCCATATCCATGTTATTTCGCCGGATGGTGAGGCAAAATTCTGGACTGAGCCCATAGTTGCGCTGGTAACATATACCGGTTTTTCAAAGAGACAACTGAGAGGATTACAGAAGATAGTTGAGGAACACAAAAATGAAATCGTTAAAGCGTGGCAAAAGCATTTTAAAACCTGAGATTACAAATATATCGGAGCATGGTTTCTGGATTTTTTTCAAAGACAAGGAATATTTTTTGCCGTTTGAGCAGTTTCCCTGGTTTAAAGATGCAACCGTGCAACAAATAAGTGATGTAGAGTTGTGGCACAACGAGCATTTATACTGGCCAAGCCTTGATGTGGACCTATCATTTAATATAATTGATCATCCGGAAAAGTATAATCTTATAGCACAATAAAAAGATTATTCTTAGGTCATCGCCAGGATTTATAAAGGCCGATTCCATAAAGGAGTCGGCCTTTTCCTTTGCGCAGATTTTGATTTGACACGGAGCAGTGAGCGATTTAGACTTTAGTGTGTTCTGTTCGGGTAACTGGAGCCTAACGATTGCTTCGAGAGTTGTAAGACTGTCGTCGGAGCCGCCGGCAGGCCTTGTGGGCCAGCCCCGACACAGGACGTCGGGATTGCGCTTCGCTCAAGATTGAAGAGGCCGGTTCCCAAAAGGAACCCGCCTTTGCCTTTGTGCAGATTCTTTTTGACAGCCACAGAAGCAGCGGTTATAATACGAGTGTAAGTCGCTAAAACAGGTGAAGGAAACCGTTATGGGATTGGTTGCGGCAAAAGTATTGCTTGGAAATCCGAAGGATCCCGGCTTGGAGGCTATTGAAGTTGAGACTCTTGTCGATTCTGGCGCTGTCCACCTATGCATTCCCGAACATATACAGATCCAATTGAAGCTGGAGGAGATTGCCAAGAAGGAAGTAACTTTAGCAGATGGCGCCAAAAAAGTCGTTCCTTATGTTGGTCCTGTCCAGATTCGATTCAAGAATCGTGTTGGTTTTACCGGCGCATTGGTGATGGGCGATCAGGTTCTTCTGGGCGCGATACCTATGGAGGATTTGGATTTGGTTGTCCTGCCGAAGGAGAGAACTCTTGCAGTAAATCCAAGTAGTCCCAACATCGGCACTTCAATTGCCAAATAATCTTTGCAAAGTGAGCCAATGTGCGAAGCTAACGTTGTCAGGCCGATGGTAGTGCCCCTTCGACTACGCTCAGGGCGAGCAGGATCCTTCGACAGGCTCCCCGCACCAGATAAAGACAATTTGGCGCGGGGCAGGCAGGAATTATAAGGGCCGGTTCCAAAAAAGAATTCGCGTTTTTTTCTGCGCAGATTTTGCTTGATTATTAGGGGCTGTTGGTTTAGACTTTAAGAGGCGGCTCAGGAAGAAGATGGGTTGCGCTTAAAAGTAGCGAGTTGGATCGCTGGGTCATGGGTGGTCGGAGGTATGATTAAGAAGGTTGTAAACAAGCACACAATAGATGACTCGTCCTGTAAGTGGGATTTGGCCTACTGGCTCAGTAGAACGCCCGAAGAGCGTATCTCGGCAGTGGAGGCCTTGAGAAGTCAATATCATGGAAGTTCAGCAAGACTTCAAAGAGTTGCTCGAGTTGTTAAACGCGCACGAGGTTAAGTACGTAATCGTCGGCGGGTACGCACTGGCTTTTCACGGGGCGCCGCGGTTCACGAGTGATCTGGACGTATTTGTCAAGCCGGAGAAGGACAACGCCAAAGGTATCCTGGCCGCCCTTGATGAGTTCGGCTTTGCAGATCTCGACCTTACCACGGCGGATTTTGAAACTCCCAAGATGGTCATACAACTTGGCGTGGCCCCGGTGCGAGTTGACATAATAACCTCTTTAACCGGTGTTGGCTGGGACGAGGCCTATTCGGGCAGGGTCTCTGGAAAATACGGTGATGTCCCCGTCAACTATCTCGGTCGTGAGCAGTTCATCGCCAACAAGAGAGCCACCGGCAGAAAAAGAGACCTCGCAGATTTAGAAGCACTCGGAGAAGACTAAGATCGCGAGGATTTACAAGGCCGGCGCGTAAAAACAGCTCAGTCCCCGGCTTTCTGTGCTTGTTCGAGGGCATGGTCGTATGTTTTTGTGAGGTTTGGCCATTTGAAGCGGTCTGCTAAAAGCGCGGGCGTGAGGTGGTTGGCCCAAAGGTCGCCCGCTTGAATACGCTCTGCAAGGTCCGCCAGGGTCTTTGCCAAATCGTCAACTGTGCCGTCGTAGAGGAACTGCTTTGCGGCTTCTGTTGGTGCCGGGGCGAGGATTTCGGGATAGGAAAGGCGGTTCGGCAGGACGGGATAGGCGCCGGCGGATATGGCTTCGACAACACCGATGCCAAAGAATTCATGATTTGCGGTGGAGACTATTAAGTCGGCCTCGGTCAGGACATTTTCGTAATCGGCGCGGTTGGGCTGGTAGCCCCAGTGCTCAATTTCGTCTCGAAAGTAATGCTGCGCCTCTTCGAAGACTTTCGGCTGGTCGCGGAAGCTCTGGCCTATGACGCTGAGTCTAAAATCCACGTTGTTGGCCTTGAGAATCTTTAGTGCTTCGAAGAAATCCTCCGGATTCTTGTCGTGCTCCCAGCGAGCGGCCCATAGGATTCTGACTGGGCCGGGCTTTCTTTTCGAGCGTGCAGCCATATCGTCTATCCCGGGTGGATAGACCGATGATTTGGCCCTTATTTGGTCAGTCGCTTCGGTCGGCTGATGGTCCGGCATAGATTTTAGGAACTTCGTTAGGGCATCGAGGAATAAATCGCGGTGGAATTTGGAGTTAAACCAGACGTGATCGGCGGCCAGGGCGGAGGTGAGGTTTGTCATTGCGAACTGATAGTCACGCTCACTCTCGATACGCACCGGATAGGTCAGTTGGTTCTCGTGGAAGTATATGACTTTGGGAAGCTTGGCGATTTGGGCAGGGGCCAGGGCGATGAATTCGGCGAGATTTAACATATCGCTGCAGAACACAAGGTCCCAGGTTTGGCCTTTTTGGACGAACTCTCGCACCTGCCCGGCAAAGAAAATCGCCGAATGACGCATCCGCCATTTCCACTTATGGGCCAGCAGCGTGAGCATAGTCCACCTGTGTTTGCTTGCACATGAGAGCCCGTCGATAAAGGCCTTATGACTTCCGCCGTAATAAGGTTCGAGCGCCAGAATGTTCATACGGACATCTTACGCAATATCATAAACGAATCAAGTTTACTCTGCCGAACCACACGGCTGAGATTGCTTCGCTTCGCTCGCAATGACACGCGTGGCAATGCTATGTCAAAAAGGATCTTATGTCGTGGCAGAAAAATTAGGCACACCCCACGGCTGTTTTGATGTGTGCTGTTGGTCAGGCCCCGTAGGCGTCATCGGTTGTTCCTTTCCAGATTCTGCTGTTACTTCAGCTGCGAATATAGCAACCGAGGCGCAGAACGTCAAGGCGCCCGGCGACGCTCCTAATCAGAGAGTTTTACGGCGCAATCGCTACAGGCCTTTTACCTTCATTGGAATCGAGTAGAGTGAGGTCCGGGCCGTGATAAAGAGCGTTTGCTTGTCCTTGCCGCCGAACGTTACGTTGGCGGGACGCTCGGGAACCTCAATCGTCTCAATCTGCTCGCCTTTTCCATTGTAAACGAGAACCGCACTTGTAGTCAGATAGACGTTGCCCTTGCTGTCGATGGTCATCCCATCCGAGCCTTCCGGAGCGAGAAGCTTCTTGTTGGAGAGCGTTCCGTCTTTAGCGATTTTGTACACGAAGGTTTTCTTGCCGCCGTGATCGGTGACATAAAGCGTTTTGCCGTTGGGGGTGCCGATTAGTCCGTTCGGCCTGACCATATCATCGACTACCCGGATAATCTTCTTGCGGTCGGGCGAGATGTAATACACGTGCTCACCATCCTGCTCCATACCGTCTTTATTGCCGTAGCGGGGATCCGTGAAGTAGATGCCTCCCTTGGGGTCGATCCACAGGTCGTTGAGGCTGTTGAACTTTTTGTCTTGGTACTTGTCGGCCAGAACAGTCACTTTGCCCTGTGGGTCGATGGACACCAAGCGCCGGCCGCCTCCTTCACAGGCCAGAAGGTTGCCTTTCTTGTCGAAGTAAAGCCCGTTGGACCCGCCGGACTCTTCGCGAAAGGTCGAGAGCTTGGCGTCCAGCGACCACTTGTGAATTCGGTTATTGGGTATGTCCGTAAAATAGACATTTCCCTTGGCATCGGCTGCGGGCCCTTCGGTAAACCTAAAGCCGCCGACAAGTTTTTTCACCTTCTCGCCGGGCGCCACGAGGCTCGCTTTCTCAGCGCTGCAGCCCGCCGCCCAGGCTAACAGCGACAATACCCCCAAACTAAACCATTTTCTGTTCATTTTGAGCTCCTTTCCTTTATAAAACAAAGGCTTCTGAAAAATTGCAGGTTAGGCCTACTTAGAAAAGAAAAAATCGTTCTTTGATTTTTTCTTTTTTAACAGCAATGTATTGTGTCATAAGTGCTTAGGTGATTATTGAAGAAAATCACAATGAAGATTTTCTTCAACAATATAGGCCTAACCTGCAATTTTGCAGAACTCATTCATAAAACAAACTGACCGTTGGTCTTTCAGTACATTTGCCCGAGTATTATACCACCGACTTTCCGCTGCTTGCAACATTATACACGTTTCGTAGTGTGGCAGCGCGAAGTTAGTGCTGATCTTAGTTCTTTACGGTCCGCTCTGTTGTATATTGGTTCCGGCGGACATTCATATTGCCGGATGCATTCGTCTGGGCAATGGCTTTGCGAGGGTCGGCATGCAGAAACCAGTTATGATGTATGTCGGCACTTTGCGCGGGCCGACCTCGGATCACTACCGCCCGCACCGACGTTGCGCGGAACGTGTTGTGGTGAATGTTAATCGAATCGCCGGCGATCTCCGTCCCGTCCTTGCGGTCGGCGCCGCCGTGCATGTCGAAGCTGTGGCCGTTTGCATTTTCGAGGACGAGATTGTAGCGGGCCTCATAGCTGGTGCCGGGCCTTCCTGTACCGGCGATATGATGACGGCACCAGTCGAAGAGGTTCGCCTCGATAAGGGCATCGGCGCGGTCGAGGCAGACGCCGTAGCCCAAGCCGCTTCGCTGGTTGTGGTGCATATAGTTGTGGTGAATGTGGGCCTTCGAGGCCCCGGCTTTTAGGAAGACGGCTGCGTGACTCCAACCCGCCAGTTCGCAGTTGTCCACCTCCAGGCCGGGGTGGGAGCAGATAATTGCGTCGGAGTTCGCAATGCTGTAGTAGCGTCCTTCCCTGTGCAGCTTTCGCATCTGTTCGGTCCTGCGCTGCCGGTCCGGGCCTTGCAGCCGCAGCCCGGTGACACGCACGCCCTCGCCGCCGACCCAAAACAGGGGCGAAGTTGCAAGATTACTGCTGTACAACAGAGCACCTTGTGAGTCTCCCTTTCCGCGACCACTTGCCACTGTCACGCCGGCAGGTATAACGATCTTTTGACTGCCCGTCAGGTCTATCTCCGCCCGGTCGTCTATGTACACGACCTGGCCGGCTTTGGCCTTTCCCAAAGCAGAAACCAACTCCTCCAGCGTTCTTACCTCATAATCGCCCTCATTCACGAGTCGTCGATACCCCTTGCCGCCTCCGATAGGGTCCCCCGTGGGGTTTGGCTCGGTGCCGAACGTTTCTTCCTGAATGGTTGGCTTGACCTTCACCTTGGCCAGGTAGATACTGGTTTTGCCCTCGTGGCTCGAATAGTAGCTGACGTAGAGCATATCGCTATACCAAACCAATCCGGGGTAGCTCGTATCGCCGCCGCTCGGGAGCTTCGCCAATTTCGTCATTGTGCCGTTGACAACATCGATATACGTCAGGGCCGTGTGTGCCCCGCCCTGGTGCATTCGGCCCGCTCCAATCCAATGGCCGCCGGGTATCTTTATGAAATTAGGGCCCCCGAATCCGCTGAATTCCGCTCCGAGGTCGTGCCACCGCCACTTCTTGTAATCCGGCCTGCTCTCGCCCAACATCGCGCTGCTCGCCTCGTTCCCACGCCGGTCCCGCCGCATCAAGGCGTAACATGTCCCATCTTCATCGAAACGCAGCGTTACTTCAGTCGGGTAGCCCTGTCCGAAAAGTTCGGCCACGTATGATTGGTAGTTGGTCCCGTCGGAGCTAATGAGCAATTCGAGATACGGCATCCGTTCTCCGGCGGCGTAAGATACGCCGTATGCCTTTCCATCGTGCCAGGTGACTTGCCACATCCATCGGCCCGGCTCAACGGCAATCCGCGGCTTGCTCCGGAAACCGCCGTCTCTCGAGAAACTAACGAACGTGCCGGTCGGCGCCCCTTGATTATCCTTCTTGCGCGGCGCCGCCCCGCCCACCAGCATCAAGCTGCCGTCAGGCGTTACCGATAAATGCGCATCGCGCAAGTCGCAGCCTTCCAGCGCAGCCAAAGCCGCGGACTTCCAAACCTCGGCATCCTTCGATTCAAGCACCCGTATCTTGCCGTCGGTCGAAACGTGACCTCTGCCCTCCCGGAACGCGCAGTAGAACCTGTCATTCCAGCGGACAAGGTCGGTAAAGGCATTATGAGGCGCCTTGTCCCAAATCTTCTTTACCTCGACCACATCCAGTGAGAGACGCGTCGTTCCACGAGCAAACGTCGCGCAGATCAATAACAGGAGTATGGATAAGCATTGCCTGCGGTTCATAAACACCTCCCTGCTGTTTCGGGCCCCACAACATCTGTCGGTTCGGAGGTCCGTGGGCCTTGTTTCTTACTTGACGCCTTTGACGCGCATCTTCAGGGCGAACAATGATTCTTTGGCCGTGATAAAGAGCGTGTGGCGGTCTTTGCCGCCGAAACATACGTTTGCCGTCCAGCCGGCGTCTATCGGGATATGCTCTATCTTTTCACCGGCTGAATTAAAGACGGTAACGCCTCTTCCGGTCAGGTAGATGTTGCCCTCGTTGTCAATCGTCATTCCGTCGGAACCCATCGAGCAGAAAAGCTTCCTGTCGCTGAGCGTCCCGTCGGGCGTGGTTCTATATACGTATGTTTTCTTATCGCCGATATCGGCCACGTAGAGCAGCTTGCCGTCGGGCGTACCGATTATTCCATTGGGTTGAACCAGGTCATCGGTCACGCGGACCAGTTTCTTATCACGTGGCGTAAGATAATAGACGTGCTGGCCGTCCTGCTCCATCGGGCCTCGATTCCAGTAGGGCCTTTTATAGAACGGATCGGTGAAATAGATGCCGCCTTTGGGGTCGATCCATGCGTCGTTGGGGCCGTTCAGCTTCTTGCCCTTGTACCCCTTGACCAGGACCGTCACTGTGCCTTTGGTATCGATCAGCCACAATTCGTTGTTGAGGTCCGCGCAGGCGATGAGGTTTCCCTTTCTGTCGAAGTAGAGCCCGTTGGCCCTGCCCGGCTCATCGTGGAAAATCGAGAGCTTACCGTCCACCGACCACTTGTGAATCCGGTTGTTGGGTTGGTCGGTGAAGAATACGTTCCCCTGCGCATCGACGGCCGGACCTTCGGTGAACTTAAAGCCGTCGACCAGTTTTATCACTTTTGCGCCCGGTGCGATGATGCCTTGCTTCTTGCCGGTGCCTTTGCCCCTGACGGCCACCAGCTCAATGCCCTTGCCGGTACCTAAATTGCGGGAGTACTTTTTGTCAGTGGGATTGTTCCAGTGTTCGTGCACGCCGAGGCTGGCCAACCTCTTGACGTTGCCGGAATGATCGGGGTCGTAGAATGCCCCGGAAGGGGGGCTGTCGGCCTTGGACGCCTCGTGGAGATAGTCATCAACGCCCACCTTCCGCGGATAATCCTCCCACTCGGCCCGGACGAAATCGAAGCCCACCGAATCAATCGCCACGGGGTCCTGCGATGCGAGCAGGCTCGAGGTCCAGTCGCCGTCAAACGGATATGACGCCCACTTCCGCGGGGCTTTGTCTATGGGGTGCTTGCCGCTGTACAATCCGTCAATCAGATAGAGCACCGTCTTGCCCCCGAAGTGCGCGTGCCCCATCAGGTCAACCAGCGGTCGATATATCCCCACCTTCTTCGCAAATGCGCCTTTGTGCATATCGTAATAGCCCTTCTGGGCCGGCCACCTGATCAGTGAGCCATAGTGGTTCTTGGCACAAAGCGTAACGCCCGCGGCCGTATGGGCCTTGAGGTTAGCCAAATTGATCAGGTAATCGGCCTCGGCAAAAGACGCAGGTATGTAGTCCTGGGCACAGTCCTCGGGGTTGCAGCTCCAGTACAGCGGGACCGTCGATTCCTTGGCTTTGATTCGTCCGAATTTGCCCCCTTGCTCGATAAAGCGCAGGCCGGGGAATTCCTTGTGCAATATATCGTAATATTCGTTGGCGATATAGGCCAGAGTATCACAAAGAGAAATGTCGGACTGCCTGACGCCTGCCGTATCGGTGAGCTGCCGCAGCAGGGCGATAATCATCTGCGGCGAGGTGTTCATATAGTCCCTTCCTCTTTCAAGGTTGTAATTCTCGATGTTGATGCTTCTGTGTGACCGGATGAAGCCCACGAAGTTTACCTTGATAATGATTTTCTCGCCCGCTTTGTAACCGACATTGCCTTTGACGCGAGTCTTGTTCAGATGTCTAAACAACTTATCCCAGGCCGCCGCGTCATTCGCTGCGCCGGTCAGCTCACGGACCGCCCGCGACATCATCCGGCTTACCACCGCCTGATTCGTATGGTCTCCCTGCCACCAGTGATCGTCTCCGGGTCCGTCCCAGTCGGTCGCATCGGGGTCGTGCACCCAGACGACGCGCCCGGGATAAATCCCCTTGGCGACTCCCATCGGCTTGTTGGCAGGCTGCGGCTCGGCCAAAGCCGACTCCTGCCCGGTGTAGCTTATGGCCAGCCACAGGGCGCCGACGCTGACGCCGACTAATACCAGGCCAAGCACATAGCGCCTTTTGGCAAGGCTCAGCTTCGCCTTTCTAAATGCAACACACGATGCAGCTAAGCCGACAAGCCAGGCCACGAACCCCGAGGCCAGCGGAAAGGCCATCCGCTGACACGGATACGTCGCACGCGAAGGCTTCGGGATAACTCGAATCAGAAACCATATCAGCGACGCTAATCCCGCTATCGGCAATATCCACATCGGCCAGCGACTTTTCGTCTTGTGGCCCGGATGTTTACTTGATTTCGAACAAGCTGACTGGGAGTCTTTACTCTTTGAGGATTGCATTTTCTAACCTCCATTATTCTGCGATTGTCTCGGCGATTACCTTCTTGCCTGCTGCGATACGGCTCAATCACATCGAGCCAGCCATACTTTCAGCTACGGTATTCGTGCGGATTCTACCCGAACAGGGCCGAACCGTCAAATCAAAACCGCAACTCCGCTGTGTTGGGGGTGCGGGCAGATTTTCCGGCAAGTGGTCCTTAATTTGCCTGTGAATGTCGCCAAGTAGAAACGGCCGATTTGTCATTGCGAGGCCGCAGAAGCCGGCCGTGGCAATCTCCAACCCGTGGGCCACTGAGATCTTTATCTCAGCAAAGCCAGCAAGTTAGCATGAAAAGTCGCGCAATACCCGCGCATAAAAGAAGGGATGGTGGTAAGCCCACCATCCCTTTTTAGTCAAACACACGGGTAGTCGGCGTTTTCGTATCGCCCTCACGGAACGATAATCGAATTTTCTGTGACCCCTTGACCCGCGTCGAAGACGTAGCCGGTCAAGATCACACCGGTTACCTTAAACGTGAAGTATTCCCCGCTCTTAGGCTTTACAGGAACGCAAGTAACCTCTGCAAGGCCTGTGGCGTCCGTCACGCCGGTGGCTGCCGATTGCAAGAGCTTGTCGGCGGTTGTGCCTGTGCCACCCAAGTACCAGTCGCCGACTACGGTAGCATTTGCCTGATACACGCTAATCTGCACTGCTGCGACGCCTTTCCAGTTCTTGCCGGCCGGAATAAGGCTCATAGCGATACTTTCGACGTGCACAGTGCTCGGCCCCGTGTTGTTCACCGTTACGCTGATGCTGTGACTCGCGGTTTGCGAGGCAGTATCCGTAGCGGTGGCGCTTACCGTGTGCGGACCGTCGGCCTCGGCGGTTGTATCCCAGTTGGCAGACCAGCCATTCGAGCCGTCAGTGTCAACCCCGATGCTTGCCCCGTCCACCAAGAACTCCACCTGGCTCACGCGCCTGTCGTCGCCTGCGTCGGCGATCACTGTAACGCTCCCGGAGACGGTCGCGCCGTCGGTCGGATTCGTAATGCTCACAGTCGGGGCATCATCCACGTTGTCCACGGTAACACCGATGTTGTCAATTCCTGTCTGCTCGGCGGTGTCCGTGGCGGTGGCGCTTACCGTATGCGGACCATCGGCCTGGGCTGTTGTATCCCAATTGGCGGACCAGCCGTTCGAGCCGTCATTATCAACGCCTATGCTGGAGCCGTCCACGAAGAACTCGACCTGCGTCACACCATCGTCATCGGTTGCGTCAGCGCTCACTGTGATGCTGCCGGAGACGGTGGCGCCATCGGCGGGATTGATAATACTGACCGACGGGGGATTGTCTATCGGCCCCGCGGGAGTGCCGATGATCTCAACGTCGTCAATACGGCCGTACTCATTGACCTTGTCGGCACTGGTCCGGAATCTCAGCTTGAAGGCGGCGTTATTGTCGGCTGCCGCCCCAAGATCTCTCACAGACCACGATGTAGCTTGCGTTTGCTCGAGCTGGTTCCACTGCGCACCGTCAAACCATTCTACGTATAAGAATTCGCCGGAGTCCAACCGTTCGGTTACTCGCGCATACTTGACGTGAATCGCACTGTACCCCACCGTGTTGACTGCCTTCTCGATAGTCGCGTTATACCTGAGTTGTGCACCGTAGAGCCCCGTATAGGCTGAGTTCGTTGTTATGCTTGCATCCCCGGCCGTTTGCCAGCCGCCGGCGGTAAAGCTGCCGCTCTCGAACCCATCACTAAACAGAGTAATCGGCTCAGGCGCATTGACTGTAACCGTCACCGTCGCCGCGTTGCTGTTTGCAGTCCCGTCATTGGCGGTATAGCTGAACGAATCGCCCCCGACATAGCCGGGATCAGGACTGTAGGTGACGTCCGTGCCGTTGTTGACAACCGAACCATGTGCCGGCTGCGTAACCGAGCCCACCGACAACGTGTCCCCTTCAACGTCGTTGTCATTGCTCAGTACGTCGATATCGACCGAAACGTCACGCAAAGTAGAGGCGCTGTCGTTATTGGCCGTCGGCGCGTCGTTGACTGAATCGACCGTAACATTCACCGTCGCCGAATTCGTTCCGCCGTTACCGTCGCCGGCTGTGTATGTGAACGCGTCACTTCCGAAGAAATTGCTGTTCGGAGTGTAAGTCACATCCGCACCGGTGTTGACGACCGAACCGTTAGCCGCCTGCGCGACCGAAATCACTGACAGTGAATCTCCGTCAACATCACTGTCGTTGCCCAACACGTCAATCGTTGTGCCTGTGTCCTCGCTGGTTGTGGCAACATCGTCATTCGCGACCGGATCGTCGTTGACCGCATTGACAATGATGGTCACTGTTGCCGAATCAGTTCCACCGTTGCCGTCGTCAATTGAATAAGTGAACTGATCGGTTCCGTTGAAGTTAGTGTTCGGAGTATAGGTTATTGTGTTGTCGAGATTCACTTCGGTAGTCCCGCTGGCCCCGTCTGAGGCTGAGGTCACTGTCAGTGTATCTGCAGGGTCAGGGTCAGAGTCATTGGCGAGCACGTTGATTGTCGACGCGCTATCTTCGTCGGTCGTAGGAGTGTCGTCCACCGCCGTTGGTGGGTCGTTGTTCGCATTGTTGACCGTGATCGTGACCGTGACTGCATCAGAATAGTCGGCACAGTCGAACGCCTGGTACGTGAATGAATCGTCGCCGACGAAATCCGGGGCCGGCGTGTATGTGAACGAACCATCATCCGCCAAGGCCAGCGTGCCGTTACTGACGTCCGTCTCCAGCACGGCAGTCATATCGTCTCCTTCCGGATCGTTGTCGTTGACCAATACCCCGGAGGCGGTATCTACGTTCAGGACACTGTCTTCGTCCACGCTGTAAAGATCGCCTGTAGCCACCGGCGGCTGATTGCCCATGGCCGTTGTGAAGCTCCAGACCGGCCCGACCCTCATCCTATCTGTGGGGTCGGTCACCGTAACGTACCACTCGTACTCACTCTGCTCGCCAAGGTCGGGCCAATCGACGGACGTGTTCGAGCCGCTCGCCACGCCCGTATTCGTGCCGATCTCTGTGAACCGGTTCAGCGGCACATCGAGTGAGAATTGGCTATCGCCGTCTGTCTCATACTCGTCGCGCCAGGGCGAATACGTCTCAACATAGACCTTGTTTTCCGCCGGCACGAAGCGCATGGTGCGCAGCCACCCATCCCCGCCGTTGGCCCGGCCTTGGTAATTAGCTAAAAGCTGGTGGACAGGCTTTCCGAACAGGTTATCATCTGTTCTTCTTGCTTCTCCATGCATGTGTCCACAAAGAACCAATTCTAAGTTTTCATGATTCCTAATTAGATCATACCATATAAGACTTGTATCACCGGTCGGATTTGAGGTACCGTCCGGATAAAGCCAGAAATCACCGGATCCGGAGTAATTAGCGCCCGTGTCTAACAGGGCATGTGTTGTTAATATAGCCCTTCTGTCCGAATACGTTGTTAAAACTCCATTCGCCCAATCGATTTCATCCTGCGAAGGGCAGAAATCCAAACTCAAGAATATATAATCTTCTCCCCCTATTTTAAGTAATTGATAATTATTATTGTTTGTGTGTGGGTAGTCCTCATTATAATCCCCGCCATAATTCCCGGCGTAACTGCCGCCCCACCACGAATAACCCGTAAATCTCAAAGCTGGAAAGTATTGTTCGTAATACTCCGTCGAACCCGGCGGGTCTTCGCCGTAATGGTCATGGTCTCCTGGAACCACGCTATAGGGAACGACACCATCCAGCAGACTCATACTAGTGTTCGCACGGTCCCACTCGGTTATGCTGTTCCAGGTGTTGACGATGTCGCCTTCGTGGGTCACAAACACGATGTTTAGGGCTTCTTTGTTGGCTATAATCCATTCAGTCTGCGAGGTGAATATATCCGGATAAGATTGGGCATATTTTTGTGTATCAGGCAGAACCACAATCGTAAAGTCCTCGGGCCCCGAGACCTTCTTGCGCCCGTAGAACGCCACATCAAGCACGTCCGAGGTCTGTGGATCGCTCACCGTCACCTCTAATGTCACCGGCACGGTCACATCCGTTGCTCCGTCGGCCGGTCCAACGAGCACCGGCTCATCCGGCGTCTGCCCGTCGATGCTCAGACTGAAGTTGCTCGCCGCCCAGCTCGACATCGGCGGATCAGCCGCATTTGTCACGAGGCAGTTCCAGACATAGTCCGTCTCATCGGCCAGTTGCACGTTAGTGAACGTCGCAGTGCCACTGGTGCCCGACAGAGGCTGAGTCTGTACCGACTGCCAGTCGCCGGCATATACTACCGTCAATAGCGGCGCATTTCCCCCCTCGCTCGAATCAAAATCCACTCCATCCGTGCCCGTATCAGTCAAGAGAATCCCGCAGTTTGCCGTCCCGTCGCTCCAGGCCTGGACAAATTCCGTTATATCAATCGTTCGCAGCCCTGTGGCCGTGCAGTCTCCGGCCACCACGACTGTATCATCATAATCTCCGCCCGGGCTGGTCCAGGGGCTGTTCCACGTAACCGTGGTCTCGGACCAGTCGCTCGTCAGCCGATACACCTGCATCATCGCACCGAGATTCGTGCAGTTGACCTGCAAGGTCGCCGAGACAATCGCCGTATTCGAAGGCACCTGTCCCGCCCCGGACCCAATCAGATTCGGGAACTTAATCACCGCATGAGCGTGGGGATTCAACCCGTCGACATTTATATTGACTGCATCGCCGGCGTTAGTCTCCGGCCCCTCAACGGTCCCCGTGCTGGAATCGTCGGTCTCGTATATCTGGGCGTCATCGGTCTCGGTAGGCCCGCTGAATGTAGCGATTTGTTCCGGAGTCCCAACATAAAGGGTTGCATCAAAAAGCCCCACGGGATCTACCGCATCGACGGTGAACGTAACAGTTGTATTGTTCAAAATGCTCCCATCCGCAGGCGAGACCAGAGTTACATCCGGCGGTGCGGGCAGAGCAACCGTGACCGTTCTCTGCTTGCTGTCGGTCTCTGCCGAGCCGTTCGTCGCCGAAACGCCGTATGCGTAAGCGCCGTCCACAAGACTTTCACGCTTGACATTTAGCGTCCACTCGGTCGGACCGGACAGAGACTTGTATTTGCTCAGGTTTGAATCGTAGAGCAACTGAATCTCATCGGCGATGAACGACCTCATCCATATCCTCACCTCATCCAGCATCCCGTTGAAGAAATCATCGTTTTGAGTATCCTTACTCCCAAGCGTCAGGTTCGCCTCATTATAGATATCCCCCGTTACCGCAGCGGTCCCATTGAGCACTCCGTCAACCCACAGCTCCGCCTGATCCCCCTTCCTCTGGGCCACAACAAAATGCCAGTAAGAATCTGCGTATGAGTTCGTCGAGTAAATGGTTGCGTCCGTTGCATTCGTATTGAAGTTTAGCGATATCTTGTTGGCGCTGCCCGCAGAATGTTCCAGCTTGTACCACATACCATCCGTGGTCCCCGTTGACCCCTTCCTCATGATGTCCGCATCGATGTTTTCCGGGGTCAGTATCCACAGGACTACTGCAAAATCACCCGATCCGGGATCCAGAGAGCCGTCCGGGTTGTGCGGGACAAGTATGCTCTCAGCTCCATAAAACTCGAAGGCCCCTTCGTACCCCTCCGATTCCATCCACACCGGCACCCCGGCCGCACCACCTAACTGCCCGTGGTTGCCGGCGCCTGATACATCGACAACCGGTGAAAGCGACCCATAGTCCTCTCCAAGCCCTTCCACATTGTTGAAATTGAACATCAGGGCCAGCGAGCTGTCGTACACCGTATAGTCCACCCCTTCCCACTGAAACGCCGCATCCGCCAGGTCCGGCTCGGTTATTATCGCCTTTATCTGTACGGATGGCTCGGTCACTGTCGCTCCGTCGTCCGGCGTCGGCCAGTAAAAAGACACATCGGGCGCCTCAGCCTGGACATTTGCACACGTCCACAGCGTCATCAGAATTACAGCAATGACTGTGATGCTGGTTTTCTTATCCATTTCTCGGTCTCCTAATTCACTTTGCTTTGACCGTTTTGTAAATACGCAACTATTTCTAAAATACCGATGTTAGTTCGTTGAATCTTTCTCCACAGGCAGCACACTCCCGACTAATTGCAGTCTGCCGCCGGCAAAAGCGATGCAAATCTTATATCATAGTATTATAAGACCTTAATTTTATCACGTTCCCTTCCTCAAAACAACAAAAAACTGCGGGATTTCGCGAAAAAACGTGCTTTTTATGGCAAAAAAGGGCCAGCGGGCAAAAAAAAATTATATTTTTTCTTGAAGTGAATGCTGCAAGGCAACATTCATCGCAGGTGCATCCGCAAGGCAAATCTGCTATTATGCTGAAATATGCTGCGACTTGACACACGAACGGGACGATGTTTTAGCTTTGCTGTCATCCTTCTTGCTCTGGCTTTGCATGCCCGCGCCGCTGAATATTTTGTCGCCTCCGATGGCGCCGATGGCAACAACGGCTCACAGGAGAGGCCTTTTCGCACGATCCAGAAGGCGGCCGATACGATGAAGGCCGGCGATACCTGCTACGTTCGAGGCGGTCTCTATCGCCAGGTGGTCCGGCTGAAGCGCTCCGCCAGCAAAGACAAACCCATCCGCTTCATAGCCTGGCCGGGCGAAGTCGCTGTCCTCTCAGGGACCGAGCCAATTCGCACCAAATGGTCGCCCTACAAGGGCGGAATCTACAAGACGACGGTCTCTAATAAGTTCGACCAGCTCTTCGTGGACGGGCGGATGATGATCGAGGCACGCTGGCCAAATATGCGTTTTGAGCAGCGGTTCGACAAGGCCGCCTGGGCCACCGCAGGAAAAGGCAGTGAATACGGAACTATGGTCGATCCCGCTTTAGCCAAAACCGGCATCGACTGCACCGGTGCGGTCGCCACGCTCAACGTCGGCTCCTGGCAAACCTACCGACGCATCGTCCGCGATCATAAACCGGGCGGCGACCGCTTCAAATACGACCGCAATATGCCCGGGCACGTCGAATCCAAGCGCAAATGGGAAGGCTTCGACCGTTACTACCTCTCCGGAAAGCTCCACGCTCTGGATACGGCAACCGAGTGGCACCTCGACCGCGACAGCGGCACGCTTTACTTGTGGACGCCCGACGGCACCGAGCCCGCCCGCCACAATGTCGAGGCCAAGGTCCGGGACTACGTCTTCGAGGCCCGCAGGCTGGCGTTCATTGAGTTGCACGGGTTTCATTTCTTCGCTGCGACGTTCAGATTTGAAGACTGTACCAATTGTCTCATTGACAACTGCCATCTCTTATATCCGGCGTGGGCGAAACGACTTGGACCCGCCGCGCCAACCCTTATCTTCGGCAGCCGCAATGTGATGCGCAATTCCAGTGTCGTCTTCGCCGACGGTCCCGGCGTCACAATCAGAGGCGACCAAAACACACTGGACAACTGCCTCATACACGATGTCGATTTCAACGCGCTTGACAGAGGCCACGGCGTGAGCCTCTCGGGCAGCGCAAAATCAACCGTCCGCAACTGCACCATTTTCAATATGGGCTCCAGCGAAGGCCTCACCGTCGGCGGTGACGGACCGTCTGTCATTGAGTACAACCATATCTACAACGCCGGCCTCTGCCAGAGCGACGGCGCCTTGATACAGTGCCACGGCATCCGCCTCAACAACACCGTCATCCGCTACAACTGGGTCCACGACCACAACGCCTTCAACTGGGGGGACAACGGTATCCGCGGCGACGACCTGACCCGCAATCTCCTCGTCCACCACAACGTCGTCTGGAACTGCTCCGAAAAGGGCATTATCGTCAAAGGCGACCGCAACCGCGTCTTTAACAACACCTGCCTGTATAATCAGAGGATCGACATCCTCGCGCCCAGCCGAGCCGAGCCCTTCAAGGCCTGGCGCCCCAGTCAGCACCCGCATCTGCTTGACAAGCAGAACGCCAACACGCACATCGCCAACAACTGTGCCCCGGCAATCTCAGGAACGTTCTCCTGGCAGAAAGAGCCGGCTCCGCCGCTGGGACGTACCGAAAACAACTATCACGGAGGCAACCCAAGGCTCACCGGCCCGGCCAAGCGGGACTTCCGCCCGCGGCCCGGCTCGCCGTTGATTGACGTCGGCAGGCACATCGCCGGAATCACCGATGGGTACCGCGGCAGGGCGCCCGATATCGGCGCCTACGAATCCGGTGGCCTACACTGGCTGCCCGGCTGTCGCAATAGGCTGTGGATTTCCGCCCCGCAAAGGCAAGCCGGTGACACTTTCGCTATACGGATCGCATTGCAGATGCCGCCCACCGAGCCGGTCGTCCTGACCGTGACACCGGGCGACGCGGGGGCAACGATAAGTGACGGGGGGGCCTTGAGATTCACGCCGGCTGATTGGATGCGCGTTCAAACCATTACTTTGAGCAAACACCCAAAGAGATTGTCACTGCGATTTTCCAGCGAGCATCTGGGGAACGCTGAGATATCCGATGCCGGAGCTGTAGATGCGAGGCTCGGCCGGGTAGTGACATTCGACCGTCCTATGCTGTCCACCGAGCCGGCGAAGTTCGCTTCTCGTTCCGAGTCAAAATAGCAGATAACGGAAGACTACTGCTGTCTCGCTGATCAAGTGATGGATGTCATTCTAAGCGAAGCGAAGAATCTCTTCTGCGAACGCCGGATGCTTCGCCTTCGGCTCAGCATGACAGGTCCTCGAATTATGTGCGAGAGAGCACTACGTTGAGCACATAGACCCTGGGTGACAGTTCCAAACAAATATTGGCGTGCGCGAGTTGATAAAAACAGGCGACAGTACCGTGTGTAGGCGATACTGCCGCCACCATTCCTCCTTGAACTTTTTATAATTTATCAAACTGCGACCAAGTTGTCCATCAAGTAGTTACAGTTTTTGAAAGTTTTTTAACTTTTTTTGTGAAATCTCTGCGCATTTACCTTGGCCCGTTGTGTCAAAATAGACAAGGCAAGAATGTGTGGCTGTGTTAATCTGCGCAAGGTCACTCGCGGCTTATTCACTTCCGGTGGTCAACAGGGGTTTCCAGCTTGCGTTCTTGCCTCCGGCGCTCGAAGGGTTTTGTCAGTGGCATGGCTAACACGATGCTCAGAACGTCGTGCGGCCAAATCATTGTCCTACCTTTCAATCAGCGTCTCATCGACCTGCATGCCGAAGTGCCTGCCTGCCTTTTCGATATGACCGAGCACTTTATCGCCTGGTTTTAGGGTCGTAGCCGAGATTGCCTTGCCCTCCGGGCCGACTAAGCGAATCGTCTCGGCGTTTTGCAGAACAAGGCTTATCTGTCCGCCTTCGGCCTCGGCCTCGATCAGCATCATAGGCCTCTTTTCAATCTTGTTCCTGCCCAAATACGCCGTTTGACTGTTGCCGTGAAAATCGACAAGCAGCACCTCGTCGCCGGTTTTGAGGTCCGCCAGGTACTTCGTCTTGCCGCCCGGCGTCAGCGTGTAGGCGTGCACGGCCCCCGCATTAACACGGAAGGGACGCGAGGCCACGTAGGGATTATCAATAGATTCAGAATGCACCAGGAAGAACCCTGAAGCGGTATTGCCGACGAGTATCCCTTCGCCCAAAGTCATTTGCGTACAGGTATCCAGACACGCCCTGTCCCCCATACCGAGTTGTTTCGTAGTCGTGATCGTGGCTGTAACAAGGCCGATTTTCTCACTTACGCCCGCAATAATCTCGGCGCATCTCTTTATCTCGTTTACATCCGTCGTGTTCAGTACAACGCCGTCCACACCTTTTTCAAGAATCTCGACCATGAGCTTGGCCTGTTGGCTGTTCTCGACCTGGACCATAATATTCTTGCCCCGCCGGGCAAGCAGGTTTTCAATCGGGATAATCGTCCAGTCGAGCATCTTGACCACGACGATTCTTTCGCCCGGTACCGCCGCGGCCTTGTCCTCGTCTTCCTTGCCGGCTATGTCTACGAACTCGACATCGACGCCGGGCTTAATATCGCCGTCCTTCTCAACCGTCTTGATCTTACCGAACTGCCGCACCTTCTCACTCTCGCCGTCAGGCAGCACAACCGCCGCGGCCCCGCTCTCCAGTGCAGCGATGGCAATTTCCTTACTATACGGAACAACATTTACCCACAGTTTTTTCATTTTTCGGTCCTCAACTTTGCAAGGTCTTTGCTGCTTCATCGACACTTGCGCCCGAGTGGACCATTTTGCTCAGCGCCTCGATCATTTTGGTCGGGTCTTCGTGCTGGAAGGCGTTTCGCCCGATGGATACGCCCGCGGCGCCTGCTTCGAGGGCGCCTTCGACCATCCTGAAGATCTCTTCATCGCTGCCCATCTTCGCCCCGCCCGCAATTACTACCGGCACCGGACAGGCCGCAACCACCTCGGCAAAACTCTCTGCGCTGCCTGTATAGACCACCTTGACGATGTCCGCCCCGAGCTCCGCGCCGACCCTGGCGGCGTGCTTGACGTTGCCAACGTCGTATTCATCCTTGATCTTCGCCCCTCGCGTGTACATCATCGCAATAAGCGGTATCTGCCAATCGAAACACCGCTCGCTCACCTGCCCCAACTGCCGCAGCATCTCCTTGTCCGTCTCGGCACCGAGGTTTATATGTACCGAGACCGCATCGCCACCGAGCTTGATTGCCTCGCCGACCGTGCAAACCAATTCCTTTGCGTTCGGGTCGGGGCTAAGCGATGTGCTGCCGGAAAGGTGAATAATCAACCCAACGTCCCTTCCTGCACCTCTGTGTCCCGCCCGCACAATACCTTTGTGCATCAAAATTGCATTTGCCCCGCCGGCCACAACCTTGCTGATGGTCGTCCGCATGTCCGCCAGCCCCGCGATAGGGCCAACCGTTACACCATGGTCCATCGGAATAATTACCGTCTTGCCCGAGTTGCGGTCGATTATTCTCTCAAGTCTTATCGTCTTGCCTATCATTGCCAGGTCTCCAACTACGAAAGTTCAGAACGCCAAGCGACAGCCGAAAGTCCGGAAGTCCGGAAGTTCTCAGCTCCCGCTTATCGTTGCTCACTCTTAACTCTAAGCTCATATTTTGCCCTAATCTACTCAAAGCCGCCCGAAAGGCAAGAAAAAAAACGCACCCACTTACCGCCTGGTCCCCGGAGGATACCCAAAAACGGGAAGGTTCGCCGGCGTTCGTTCAATTGCGCCTGCAAAAAGGCCCGTGAGCCTGGATAATTCCTTCCTCACGGACCTTTGGCTCTAATTGGATTCACGGCGGCGAGACTACTCAGTCCCGCCCGCGCCAAACCGTCGCTATGCCGTCTTACAGGCCGGGTGAGGGCATAGCTGCCGTCCAGTTGTTCGGGTCGTTGCCGTAGTTGGCCGGTATTGTTCGAATAAGCGATTTACCGCCGCCGTCGGCCTCGATGGGCCAGAGATCCACGCCGCCGGGACAATTATCGG
>JAGMDR010000352.1 GCA_023128595.1 Planctomycetota bacterium
GTTTGAGCGGTTGTAGCCATGATTTAGTCCTGCGAATTTAGGGTTGAGTATTTACTTTTTGATTGTTAGATATGTATTATACTGTATAGAAAGTTAGATGTCAAGTGAATTGTTTGGCAAGGATTTGGTTTAAGCTCTAAATGCTAAGCACTAAATCCTAAATAATACCGAAATTCAAATGTTCAAGTGATGTAAACGTGGTTGTTGGCCGGGCGAAGGGGCGATATAGTTGATGAAGGCTGTTCTGGAAATCGGGAAAAAGACTTCTTAATAGATATAATCTAAACTGACATTATCAATGAGGATTGGGAGGCACTGTTTCCCGTAACACCGAACGGTGAAGAGGTAGAATAGGGAATAGGGAGCTTTGTCTAATAGTGGCAGGAAATGATTTCACACGCTGTAAACGTCTTGTTGGCGTCGTCTTGTTGCCAGGGGTTGGCGATGGCTGTATAATCGCCTCGTCGAAAGGCTCTTGATGTCCTGCGAATCCAATCAAGTGAAAAGGGCACGATGACTTCTAAAAACCGAATCGCAAGGCTCGCGGCGAAAGACAGGATGCGCGTGGTCGGCCTGATGTCCGGCACGTCCGCCGACGGTGTCGATGCGGCTATTGTCGATATCGATGAGTCCCGGCGCACCACCGTTCGCCTGCTAACGTTTGACGTGTTTCCATATCCGCCGGCCCTGCGCCGCCAAATCCTCAAGCTCTGCGACCCCGAATCGGCTCGATTGGACGATATATGCCATTACAATTTTGTCCTTGGCGAGGTCTTTGCCGATGCCCTGGTCAAGCTCTGCACCCAAAGCGGCATTGCCCTGCGGTCGATCGATCTGATTGGCTCGCACGGCCAGACAATCTATCACAATCCCAAGGGCAAACGTTACGGTCGAAGGACAATTCGCTCGACCCTCCAGATTGCCGAGCCGTCCATTATCGCCCAGCGCACCGGCATTACCACGGTTGGAGATTTCCGCCCACGGGATATGGCCGTTCAGGGCCAGGGCGCCCCGCTCGTTCCATACACCGATTATATCCTTTTCAACCACAAGCGCCTCTCCCGCGCCGTCCAGAATATCGGGGGCATCGCCAACGTCACCTACCTGCCTCCGTGCTCTCGGCAGCGCGACATCGTTGCTTTCGACACGGGCCCCGGAAATATGGTCATCGACCGTATCGTTTCGCTGGCCACCCGCGGCAGGCGGCGATACGACACTAATGGTAAAATGGCGGCAAAAGGGACGGTTGACAAAGAGCTGCTCAGCGAAATGCTGCGTCATCCGTTTCTGCGACGCCGGCCGCCGAAATCAACCGGCCGGGAGGAGTTTGGCTTCTCGTATGCCGACCGCCTCTATCAGAAAGCGAGCAAAAATGCTTTAGCCGGCGCTGATATCGTCGCTACCGCAACCGCTTTTACCGCCATCAGCATCGCTCAGGCATATCAGCGTTTCTTGCCAGCGATGCCGGATGAAATGATCTTATGCGGCGGTGGCGCGCACAACGCCGCACTGGTACAAATGTTGCAGCAACAACTCCTCGGCGTTAAAATCCGCCGGATGGACGAGTTCGGAATCAGTGTCGATGCCAAAGAGGCGGTTTCCTTTGCCATCTTAGCTTACGCGACCATAAAGGGCCTGCCAAATAACATACCCGCCGCCACCGGTGCCGGGAAAGCCGTCATTTTGGGAAAGATAGTGCCTGCATAATGACGAAACATAGACCTCTTCCAACTACAGAGAAACGCAATCGCAAGAGCGAGAACATCGACGAGCTGTCAACCCGGCAGATTGTTGAGCTGATCAATGCCGAGGACTCCCTCGTCCCCGCCGCAGTAGCCAAAGAGCGCAAGCGCATTGCCGCCGCCGTCGATCTGATTGTCGAGCGGTTCCGCAAGGGCGGGCGTCTGTTCTACGTCGGCGCCGGCACGAGCGGCCGGCTCGGTGTCCTCGATGCCTCGGAGTGTCCGCCCACGTTTGGCGTCTCGCCTTCGCTGGTCCAGGGCATGATCGCCGGGGGCCGCCGGGCCCTTGTACGCTCGGCCGAAGGGGCCGAAGATTACCCCGCCGACGGCGCCGATGCCATAGACAAAAGACACGTAAAACCGGTCGATGTTGTGGTTGGCCTGGCCGCCTGCGGTATGACCCCTTACGTACACGGCGCCCTCAAACGCGCCCGCCGAATCGGGGCCGGAACCATCTTTATCACCTGCGCCCCCGAAGTCATAAAGCACATCCCCGCCGAAATCATAATCAATCCGGTAGTTGGCCCCGAGGTTGTTACCGGCTCGACCCGAATGAAAGCCGGCACCGCCACAAAGCTCGTGCTCAACACCCTCACTACCGCAGCGATGATTAAGCTCGGCAAGGTCTATGGCAACCTGATGGTTGACCTGCGGGCTACGAACGAGAAGCTGCGCGACCGCTCCGTTCGGATTGTAACGGAGCTGACCGGCCTTGGCCGCCTGCGAGCCAGGAATCTGCTCGACCAGGCCGAAGGCGGAGTCAAACCCGCTATTGTCATGCACTTTTGCAGAGTTGGCCTGGCCCGGGCCCGCGAGATACTGGACCAAAGCGGTCAATCCCTGCGAAGAGCCATTGAGGAGGCGCCGTGAATCCCATCGCAGCTCAGGCAGGCACACTTGGCGGATTGGACTGGGGCATTGTTGGCGCAGGAGTCGTGCTCCTGTTCGTCATCTCCTACATCTTCGGACGCGAAGAGAAGGACACAAATGATTTCTTCTTAGGCGGCCGACGTGTCCCGCCGGTTGTTGCATGTCTGTCGTTCGTTGCAACCGAGATAAGCGCCCTGACAATCGTCAGCATCCCGCACACCGCCTACGGCGAGAACTGGCGATTCCTTCAGTTCCTGGTCGGCTTGGCCCTGGCCCGGGTCGTCGTGGCGTTCCTCTTTATCCCCGCCTTTTACAAATACAACTGCACCAGTATCTACGAGTTCCTGCGTCACCGATTCGGCCCGGCCACTCAGTACACCGGCTCGGTGTTTTTCTTCGTAACGCGTCTGCTCGCTTCCGGCGTTCGGCTGTACGCGACGTGCATGGCCGTCGGCGTTATTATGGGCTGGCCGTTAGCTGC